>JAAFHJ010000487.1:0-1100 GCA_013298325.1 Myxococcales bacterium
GGTCGACGTCCGTTTCGGGCGCTATTCGCACAACGTGGGCGGAGGGGCCGTCCTCGGCACCGCCGAGTTCGCCTTTCTCATGAACGGGTGGCTCATCTTCGGCGCGATTTCGGCGATGCTCGCGATTCGCGGGCGCCGACTGCCTTGGTTTCACTCGGAGAAATCGCTCCTGGTCGAAGGCGGCGGCGGCAAGCTTCCGCGCGGCGGACGCGACAGCGGGGACGCGTAGATCCCGCGCTTCGTGGAGCGCTGTGCTAGGTCGACGCCCCATGCGGTTTCTCTGTGTCTCCGATATCCATGGGAATCTCTCGGCGCTCCAGGCGGTGCTTGCTGCCTGTGAGAAGGTGAATTTCCAGAAGATCCTCTGCGCGGGGGAGCACCTCTATCCCGGCGCCGAGGCGATGGAAACCTGGCGGCGCCTCCAGGCGGCGCAGGCGGTTCTTGTTCAGGGGCTCGGCGACAAGGCGCTCGCGGTCCTCGATCCGGACAACCTCGCCGTCCAGTCGGAGGCGGAAAAAGAGAAGCTCGCCCGCTTCCGAGGCCTGCGGGCCGAGCTCGGTGGCGTGCTCCTGGAGCGGCTTCGGCGGCTGCCGGCGGAGCACCGCATCACCCTTGAAGACGGGACCGAGCTCTTGCTCATCCACGGTTCGCCGATGGACCCGTCCGAGCCCTTCTGCATCGACATGGATGACGAGGAAATCAATGCGCTTCTCGGCGACGAGGCGGCCGACGTGATCGTCTGCGGCGGCAGCCACGTCCCCTTCGATCGCACGGTCGCCGGGGTTCGGATCATCAACGTCGGGAGCGTCGGCGATGCGCCCGACGAGCGCGCCCCCGGCGACCCGCCGAAGTTCGCCCACGCGACCTGGATCGATTCGACGCCCCAGGGGCTCCACGTGGAGCAGTTCGTGGTGCCGCTCGTCGCGACCGACGAGTGAGCGCGTCTAGGTGAGCGCTCGGGCTACCTAGTGAGCGCCGCGGAGGGCCGCGGCGACCTAGTGAGCGCCGCGGCGACTGCCGGAAGGGCGTGGATCGCTTCCTGAATTTTCGCCGCGATGGCGTCGGGCGGGGCGGCGCCGTCGACGCGCAGGATGTAGTCG
>JAAFHJ010000487.1:1110-4135 GCA_013298325.1 Myxococcales bacterium
GCAGCGGGCGAGATCTTCCCGTTTTTCGAACAGGTCCCCGGCGCCGTTTCGGGAGCCGATGCGGCGGAGCGCTTCGTCGATGGGGACCTCGAAGATCACGAGCAGATCGGGGACTGGCGCGAACTCTTCGTTTTTCCGAAGGATCTCCGCCGGATCGAGGCCGCGGAGCCCCTGGTAGGCGGCCGTCGAGAAGTAGTAGCGATCGACGAGCATGACGGCGCCGGCGGCGAGGGCAGGGGCGAGGACCTCGTCGACGTGCTGGCGGCGATCGGCGAGGAACGCAGCGAGCTCCTCGTCGGGCGGGAGCCGGCCGGTAAGCGCCGAGCTGCGGAGGAGCTGCCCCCAGGGGCCGTTCGTCGGCTCGCGGCTGCGGACGACCGGCAGACCGAGCGCGGTGAGCGAGCCCTCCAAACGTTCGATTTGCGTCGATTTTCCGGCTCCGTCGATCCCTTCAAAGGCAACGAGAACCCCGCGGGGCGATAGGCGCATGGGGGCCCCTTAGCGGGCCTCGCGGCGGTGGGGCAATTACCAGGCGAGGTCGTTCGTCCAGGCGCCAGCGGTCGGCGTTACCGTGGCGGTCTGGCCGCTTGTGTGGAGCCAGGTGGCGAGGCGGGCGTAGTAGTCGGAACTCATCGAGAAATCGTAGGTGAGGCACGCGACGGTCGCGTCGTAGATTTCGCGGCCGAGGCCGGTGCTCGCGTCCTGGCCGCTCTCCGCTTCCCAGAGGCGCCGTGCCTCTTCGGGCTGCTGGCGGACGAAGTCGATCGCCGCGTGGAGCGCCTTCACAAGCCGCCGGAAGACCTCGCGTTTCGCGGCGAACTGCGCAGCGGTGCTGATGAGAATGAGCTGGCAGAAGTCGGGGATGCCGTAGTCCTTCAGCGCGAAGAGGCCGGGGCTTCGGTCCTGGCCAGCGAGCTTGGCGCGCGCCTCCAAGATCTCGAAATTGTAGAAGACGAGGGTGGCGACGTCGGCGTGGCCGTCGAGGAGCGCCTGCGTGTGGTGGAAGCCGCTGTTGACCGGCGTGAGCGGCGCGTCCTTCGGGCCGCCGTCGGCTTCGATCATCGACCGCACGATCGCGAGGCCACCGGGGCCGGGGGCGCCCGGGTACTGGACGCGGAGGCCGGCCATGTCGGCGGGGCGCTTCACCGGGGAGTCGCCCCCAGCCAGGTACATCACGCCGCCGTTCGTGTGTAAAAACCGGGCGAAACCGACGAGTTCGTCCCCTTTGGCGAGGTCTTGGACGAGGTGGATCGGCTCGGTGATCGCGACGTCCATGCGGCCGGCGCGGATCTCGTCGACGGCGTCCATGTGCTGGGCCGGCTCGATCCAGGAGACGTCGAGGTCGTGGGTGGCGAAGATCCCGGCCCGCTTGGCGACGAGGAGCGGCACGTGGTCCGGGTTGAGGAACCATTCAAGTCCGATGCGGAGGCTGTCCATAGCGGCGCCTTTTTGTCGAAACACGGGCGTTTGTCACGGGGATGTCTGCGGGGGGCCCTCGTCGTAGTGCGGGAGCCATGCACCTTCGCAAGGTTCACGTTCAGAACATCAAGCTGCTGCGAGACGTTGCGCTCTCGTTCGTCCGCAAGGACGGGACGCCGCGGCCGTTTACGATGTTCGTCGGCGAGAACGGCCTCTGTAAGACGACGCTTTTGCAGGCGATCGCGGTCGCGACCGTCGGCCCCGACTACGGCTCCAATCTCGCCGCCTCCGTCCAGCAATCCTGGATCGACCTTCGCGGGGAAGGCGCAGCGCCAACGATCCGCGCGTCGCTCCGCAACAGCGACATGGCGACGTCGGAAATGAAGGTGTCGATCGAAGCGCGCCGCGCGAGCTTTTCCGGGCAGGCAACGTTCGCTCTCGCCGGGCGCACAAAGTCGGCGATCGACGTCGACCAGCTCGGTGACCGCTTGCGTGAACAGAAGGCGCGCTGGTTTTCGGCCGCCTACGGAACGTCGCGGGGCGACGGAAAGCGGGAGGCAGGGGAAGCGGGGCCCCTTCGGAGCTTGCGGAGCCTGTTTGAGGGGCCGCTCGACGGGGTTTCCCTCATTGACCTGCTCGAGCCGAAGCTGGCGCGGAAGCTCGTAAAAACGTTGCAACAGATCTTCGTCACGGGAGGCCTCCTGCCCGGCATCACCGATTTGGAGTTGCGTGGCCGCGGCGGCGTGCGGACCGCAGAAGACTTCCAAAATCGCTTCACCCACAATGGCCTTCAAACGCCGGTCGCTTGGCTTTCTCAGGGCTACCGCTCGACGATCGCGTGGGTCGCCGACTTCGTCGGGCAGCTCTTTTTGGCGGGTGGCGATGCCGTGGAGCCGGCCGACATGGAGGGGATCGTCCTCATTGACGAGATCGATCTCCATCTTCACCCGCGCTGGCAGGTCGCGCTCGTTCCGGCGCTTAAGCGGGTGTTTCCGAAGATGCAGTTCGTCGCCACGACGCACTCGCCGATGATGCTGACGGGCCTTGATGCCGACGAGATCTTCCTTCTCGAACGCGACAAGGACGGAAATGTAAATGCCCATTGTCCCGACGAGAATCCGGCGTTGCGGACCGGTACTGAGCTGTATTCGCAGTTCTTCGGCATCGAGGAACTCTACCCGAATGAACTCGGGGAGAAGGTCGACCGCTACGGGGAACTTGCGAATGACGCCTACCGTTCCGACGCCGAAGAAAAAGAGCGTGCAGCCCTCGAAAAGGAGCTGGCACGCGCGCGGATCACCTTTGATTGGCGTCCGGTTCGTCGGAAGAAGCTGCCGAGCGCCCAATGATCCGGATCGTTCGCCCGGCGAAAGAGCCTGACGCGCTTACGAACGCCCGCAAGACGCGCCTTCCCAAGGTGACGCCTCAGACCCTCGGGGAGGACATCGATGGGTACGGCGTCGCGAAGAAGGATCTCGCGGCGATGCAACGGCTGCTGTGCGCCTATTGCGAAGTACGCCACATGACCGAGAAGTGGCGAGACGTGGAGCACTATCGCCCCAAATCGGCGTATCCATGGCTCGCGTGGACCTGGGAGAACCTTCTG
>JAAFHJ010000488.1 GCA_013298325.1 Myxococcales bacterium
GCTCTTCCGATCTGATCCGTTGCCGCCGAAACTCTTGGCGACCTGCTTCCGCGCCCACGGGATGGCGACGCGCGCCCATTTCGCGGAGAACGTCGTCGCAGCGCTCACCGGCACCGCCGAAGAGACCTATGCCGATCCACCGCGCGCGCCGCTCTCCGCCGCCGGTTGGGGGGCGCTCGTCGCTCCGGGAGATTCGGGTGCCCTTTCCGGACTTTATGCCTACCTCGGCCCGACGCTCGGCGAGGCCTTCGGGCCCGATCTGGCAGCTCTCGGAGTGAGCAAGCGCGAAAAGGTCGATGCGAAGGTCGGTCTCGTCTTGCGCACCGAGCTTGGTGCCTACGCGGCTCTGTTCGGCATCCCCGACTTCGACCTCTACGTCGGCGGTCCGGACGGGCTTGGCGTAGCGGTCGCCCCCGGCGAGCGGATCTCGCTCGTCGTCGGCAGCCAAGTACGCTCCCCGTTTCCGCCGGCCGTGCGTGCGCGCCTCGGTCGCGAGTTTGCAGCCGCCGCGCGAGGCATGACGACGCTGCTCCGGCTGCCCACCGAAACGAACCTCGCGATCGTCGCTGCCGCCTGCAACGTGGCAAAAGTACCTGGTTTCTCCTTCCAGCATCCCGTCGTCGCCGAGGTCGAGCGCGCCATCAACAAGGCGATTTCGAGCAAGACGAAGAAGGGGCTCGCTCCGTTCTGCATGGCGGTCGTCAGCGAGGCGGCCGATTCCCGCGCCTGGATGGATGCCGCCCGCGCGACGCTCGACCGGGCTACCGCCTTCGCAGCGAGCGACGTCGCAGCGGCGCTTGCCGTTCTCGGCCTCGACCCGGTGCCGACCGACGCCGATAGCCGGACCGCAAAACTCTACGAATTCGCCCTCGCCGGCCCGCTTCCCCAAGTGACCGATGAGTGTTTCCCCGCCAGTGAGGCGCCCCGATGAGCGACACAAAGAAGAACGATCTCGGGCTCGACTTCGACTGGGACGACGACGCCCTCGACGCCTGGGAGGCGAACGCCTTCGACGCCCTCGACGGAGCGACGGCAGCGAAACCGGCGGCGCAGAGCCAAGTCGCGGCCGCCGTCGAAAACACGCACGACTTCGACAATTTGCCCCCGCTGAACGAACCGCCGCCCCGCGCGTCCGTTCACATGGCTTCGCTCGATCCCGAGGAAGAGGCAGCGGTCGCGAGCGTTTTGGAGCCGCCGGTCCCGGAGGCGCTCCCTTCGAGCAACACGCTCGGCGCGTTCTACACGCCGGCGCCCCCGGGCGTCGGAACGAGCGGGCCGTTGCGCCCGGCCCTTCGCCCCGCGATCCGTCCCGCAGCGGGACGTTCACCCGTTTCACCTGCAAAATCTGACGCTTCGGCACCTACGTCGGCGCCGGCATCCGTCGCCCCGCGGAGCGCTCCGGCCGACTCGGCCCCCGCATCGCTGCGTGCGAAACCGCCGTCGGTTGCGCCGTCGCTCGCCCGTCCGGCGCTCCGCCTGCGTGCCGGTGCTGCGCCGATTTCCGAGCCAGAAACGGCTACCCCGGCGCGGGTGTCGTTGCGTCCAACGGCACTGGCGTCGTCGCGCCCCGCACCGGTGACGCCACGCGTTGAGCCGTCGGCCGGCGACGGACGAACCGCAGAAAAACGTGCCGTCCCCGAGGCCGAGCCGACCGGTGTCGCTGCGAAGACGCTCGCCGAGCGCTTGAGCTGGCTTGAAGAAGAAGCGGCCCATCTGGTCGATGTTCACGAAGCGGCCCGAACGCGCTTGGCGCTCGGCGAACTTGCCGCCCTCGTCGGAGAACGCGAAAAATCGACCCAGTATTTCACCGCTTCCGCGGAAGCGCCGCGGAGCGAAATGGCTCGGTTGGCGCTCTTGCCGACCGCCGCCGACCCCGCCGCGCGCGCAGCCGCCTGGCAGGCAGAGGGGGGCCGCGCGAGCACCTCCGATGGACGGCGCCACGCGATGGTCGCCGCGGCAATCGGCTACTTCCGCGCCGGTGACCGCGAGGCGGCCCTTCGCGCGCTCGGGTCCCTCCGGAGCACAAGCGACGATGGTCGTGCCGCTCTTTTGGAAACGATTTCGGCACTTTCGACGGCCGATTCCGGGACAACCCTCCTGGACTTCGCCAAGAAACACCCCAAAGACGATCCGGCGCTCCGCGCAGCCCTCGACGCGGGGATCTCGCTCCGCGGCACGAGCACCCTTCGCGGCGCCTCGGCAGATCCGCTCACCGCCCTTCGCGCCTTCGGGGCCGCCCTGACGGCACGATCGGCAGGCCCCGCCATCGCCGCCCTCGCCCCGCTCGCGGCGCTTACGGACGACGCGAACCAGGCGATGGGCGCCGCAGCAGCGTGGCTCGCCGATGCCCTCGCGCCGGTCGCCGCCCGCCGTGGGAATCCGTACGCAGACGCCCTACCGCGGACGGCCGCAGGCATCCGTGGACGCGCGACGAGCGCCCTTCGAGGCGGAGAAAAACCGAATCTTTCCGAACAAGAAGAGGCGATCCTCCCCGTCGAGGAGCGCGCTCTGCTCGCCGCGCTGTCCGGCCGGATCCCCGCCGTCGACGCCGATTCAACGTCCCCGTTTGCGGTCGCGCTTCGCAATCATGCTGCCGCTGAGCGCGGGGACGAGGCGGAAGCGACCGCCGTTGTCGGAACCGACGACGAAGCGATCGCGATCCGCATCGCCCGCGAACTCGCGGCGACGGCAGCAACCCCGGAGCGTGCCGCGCAAGCATCAAAAATTGTGGGAGATTTGCTTCAGGCGAGCGAAGGCGCCGTCTCCGCAGCGACGACCCGTGGCGTTGCGCTCTGGGTGGCCGAAGCGCGTGGAGACCGGAGCGCGGTTGCCGGCGCGATCGCCCCGACCGACGGCGAACTCTCAGAGGGCGTGACGGCGCGTGCCCTGGCCGCCGGCCTGCTCGCCCGCGCCAGCGATCCGGAGGCAGCGCGGCGCTACCTCGCATCCGTCCCCCGGGGCGCCTTCTCCGAAGTGGCGGCACGCCTCCGCGGCGGTCCCGTCGATGACCGCGCGGTCCAATTTGCCGATGCCCTTGCTTTCGCAGAAGAAAACGGCGACGACGTCGCCACCGCAACGCTGACCGTCGAAGCGCTTTCCGCCGCACTTCCCGCGGGGCCGGCACCGACGGGGGCCGCGGTTCCGTTCGCACTCGCCTACACCCTCGCACGACGAGCAAACGGCGAGGAGGTGGCGCTGGAAGACGACCTCCTCGGACCGCTCGACGTTGCTGCGGAGGCCCTCGAAGCGGGAACGGCGCTGCTCGACGCACGGCTCGAAGCGGCCCTCGACGCCTCGCCGACCGACGCTGCCCTTGCCGACCTCGTCGCCCTTCGACGGGCGTCGGAAACGGCGGAAACCCACGAACGCGCCGTCGCCCGCATTGCCGCCATCGCGGCGACCGACGGCCCCCATGCCTCAGCAAATACTTCGGTATTTCGTCTTGAGGAGGGGCTACGACGGGAGGCCGCGCAGCCTTCGCTCCCCAACGACGCCCGCGAGCCGCTCGCCTTCGAGACGGGAGCCCTCGCCGAGATCGTGCGGGAGCGCCTCGACCTCGCGCGCGGTGAGGTTTCGGAGGCCGTGGAACGCCTCCTCGCCATCGCGCGCGACCCAGCGGCGACGCCAGGCGCCCAACGCAAAGCCCTTGAAGGACTTGCAGAACTCGATGGGCAAGTTCGCGGCGACGACGCGGCCGCAGCCCTCTGGCACGAGACGATCGTGGAGGCGGCCCCAGACGCCGTCGCGAGCCGCTATCACCTCCTCACGACGACGACACGGGACCGCCGTTTTGCCGACGCGGCGACGCACGCCTTCGCGCTCAGCGACGCCCTTGCCCATCGCGATGCCGGCGAGGCGGGCGCCCAGTGGCTCCTCGGAACCATTCTTCGGCGCATTTCCAATACGACAGCAGCTGCAGACCCGGTCGGCCCGCCGGTCGCCGGCGACTTGGCGGCGGTCGTCCTCCGCGAGGCGTACCACCGCGCACGGACCGCCGAGGATCACCCGGCAGCGGCCGAATACGCCTCGGCCCTCGGAGACAGCGCGGAGGCAAGCGGGCGCGAGGCGCTGTTCCGCGTCCGTGCCGCGCTCGCGTGGGCCCAGGCCGGGCGGGCCGACGAGGCACGCTCGGAA
>JAAFHJ010000489.1 GCA_013298325.1 Myxococcales bacterium
GGGATGGGCATTTGCGAGCACAGTCACCGCGGCAAGGCCTACTCGGCACTGCACGCGGAGACAAAGGCGCTTCTCACCAGCCTTCTCGGGCTCGATGAATCGTGGGAGGTGCTCCTTTTGCAAGGAGGCGCCTCGGCGCAGTTTGCCCAGATTCCGATGAATTTTCTCGGGCCGGAGGCACGCGCCGACTACGTGCTGACCGGCACCTGGGGGGAGCACGCCCTCGCGGAAGCGCGTCGAATGGTCGGCGGGCGCGCCCGCGTCGCCGGGACTTCGGGCACCGGCCCCGGGGCGGCCACCCACAATGGTGCAGGATACAATCGCGTCGTCCGTCCCGAGGAGGTCACCGTCGACCCGGGGGCATCCTATGTGCATTGTACATCGAATGAAACGGTCCACGGCGTCCAGTTCGGTCACGAGCCGGGGCGTTGGTTCGATGCCGGTTCGGTCCCCGTCGTTTGCGATGTTTCGAGCGATTTTCTCGCGGCGCCGACCGATCTCGCGCCATTCTCTCTCGTCTACGCTGGCGCCCAGAAGAACCTCGGCCCATCGGGACTCGTCGTCGTGCTCGTGCGCAAAGAGTTCCTCGCCCGCGCCGTGACGAACCTGCCGAACATCTTCTCCTACGCGGTCCAGGCGAAGAATGATTCGCTGTACAATACACCGGCTACTCTCTCCGTGTATCTTGCACGAAACGTGCTCGCATGGGTCCGTGACCTCGGCGGTCTCCCGGCGATGGAAGCCCGGAATCACGGAAAAGCGACGGCGCTGTATGCGGCGATCGATCGCGCCGCGGAGTTCTACCGGGCCCCCGTCGAGAAGAGCTCCCGCAGCGTCATGAACGCCGTCTTTCGCCTGCCGACCGAAGCGCTTGAAAATGCGTTTGTTTCTGCGGCGGAAAAGGAAGGGATGTTCGGCTTGAAAGGGCACCGGAGCGTCGGCGGAATCCGCGTGTCGATGTACAACGCCGTCGAGCCTGCATGGATTTCGGCGCTCGCGGCGTTCATGGACGACTTCGCCCGCAAAGCGGGCTGATCAGTCGAGGCCGCCGAGTCTCCGCGCCCAGGCGGCCCCTTCGCGGGTCGCCGCAAAGCGGACGAGGGCGTGAAAACGCGGATCGGCCAAGCGGGCGGCGGCGGACGTTCCTGCGGTGAAGGCGGGGAGGCCGCCGACGAGCGACCATGCGAGTCGAAGCTCGCCGTCGACGAGGGCGTCGACAAACGCCGCCGCATCGACCGGCGCAGCAGCTTCACCTGCCGTCCCCGCGGAAACTCCGGCTAGTGTTTCTTCTAGCTGTTTCCGTACTTTACGAGGCATCGCCTTCGCGATCGGAGCCTCGTATTCGGCGACAAAGCGCTCGGAGATCCCGTCGACGCGGCCGCGGGCAAAGCTTGGGGCTACCGAGCGACCGACCGCGACGAGCAGCGCCTCGATGCGCGCCGCCGGTAGCTCAAACAGCCACGGGTAGCCAAGGGCGATGCGGGCTGCGGCTCGCGCAAGCGTGACGAGCGTTGCCGGGTCGCGGTCGCTGGAGAGGCGGCTCGGGAGGAGGACCCACGGCTCGTCCTGTTGGATGACGCGCGGGGCGGTAAGCACGTCGGAAACGACCATCTCGAAGGGGGGCGCGCCGAAGGGGCGGAGGAGGCGCTCCATCGCTGTACGGAGCGGATGGCCTACGCGCGCCGAGATCTTTTCCCGCGGCGCGACGCCGACCTCTGCCAGATCACCACGCAATAGCTTCGTTTCGAGTCCCTGCATGGCGAGGATGACGGCGAGAAGCGGCTCCTGGGACGGCACGAGACCGTGGAGGGCGGCGCGGGGGAGAGGCGCCTCGGCGGGGCGTTCGGCGGGAGTTCGCGGAAGCGAGAGTTCGTCGCCGAGGACTTCGCGGAGGGGGCGCGCCTCGTCGCTGCGACCGATCGCGACAAGTGCTTGAGAAAGCGTACGAAGTGGCGTTTCGGCATCGGCGAGCGCGAGGAGCCCATCGGGCGTCGGATAGACAAGGGGGAGACCTGCGTCGACCGCTTGCTCCGGCGCCTGGACGCGGGCACAGGCCTCGACGAGCGCCGCTCGTGCATCGGCGGTGCCGGCGCCGGTGCGGGAGGTGAGGGAGGCCCGAAGCGGGGCGATCGCCGCTGCCGCATCGCCGCAACGGGCGAGGAGGAGAATTCCGAGGCGTTGGAGCCGTTCCGGAGGGGGCTCGCGCCCTTCCGCGCCGTCGAAGCGGTTCGCCGCACCGAGAACGTTTGCGAGCCTCCGTGCATCGCGGACGCCGCTTTCGAGGCCTGCGACGAAGCGCTCGGGGTCGGGGCTGAGGGCGAGCGCCTGCCCGAGGGCAGCGTCGGCAGCATCCAGTTCCCCCAGCAATTCTCGACCCTTGGCGACGGCAACGAGCGCGCGTGCGCGACCGGTCATGTCAGCCGCCAGCGGGACGACGCTCTCCAGGAGCTGGCTTGCCTCGCGACGCAGGGCGACGGCAAGCGGCGCCTCGGCCGTCGACGCGCGCGCGATCAGGTGGGCTGCGAGCGCGTTCGCATGTTTCGGTTCGCGTGGTTCAACGACGATGAGAGCGCGCAGAATCCGCTCGCGTTCGTCGGGGGCGGGGAGAACGGTCTCATAAATGCGTGCAAGGCCGACGAGCGCTCGGAGCTTGCGCTCGGAATCGGTCGTGAGCCGCGCCACCGCTTCGAGGCGCTCGGTCGCTTCCGGCCACGCGCGTGCCTCGACGAGCAATTCGGCGAGCAAGAGAAGCGCCACATCGCTCTCGGGGGCGAGCGCCAAGACCTTCTCGACGAGCGCCCGTGCGGTCGTTGTATTCTGCAGGGAGTCTCGCGCATGGCGTGCGGCAGCAAAGCCGACGAACACGCGTGTTTCCGGCTGGGTTGCCCGGTCAAACAGCTCGCGAAACTGGTCGACAAGTTGTCGAATTTCACCGTCTTCTTCAGACAGTGTCAGATAAAGCTCGGCGGCTGCGTGGGCATCGGGATGTCGAGCGAACGCCTTTTCCAGAAAGCCACGGGCCGCACCGCGCGCGAGGCCGCGTTCGGGCCCCGCATCGGCGCCCGCGGAGGCGGTCGCGGCGATCGCGAGCGAGATCTGTGCAGCCTGCAGGTAAAGTTCCGACGCCTCGGTCGAGGTCGTTGCAAGCTCGGCGAGCGCTTCGGTCGCGAGGATCTCCCGGGGGCGATCTCCGAAGCGGCGTGCGGCCCGCGCGAGGCCTTTGGCGGCCGACAACGAGCGTCGATCCGCATCGAGAGCACGTGCAAATCGCTCAACAATTTCCCGCTTCATCTTCGTCGACGGCGAAGGGGTCCAGCGTTCAAGGGCGGTCGCGAGCTGCATTTCGCCGGCGAGGACGACGGAGCGGTCGATGTGGGCCGCGTTCCCGGTGCGGTCGCGGAGCTCGGCGGCTGTAAACGAACGGAGTGCGGTGATCACGGCGAAGCGGGCCGCGTCGTCGCCGTCGCGAGCCGCTGGGAACGCCAGGCGAAGCACCGCCTCGAGGGCACCGAGATCGGTCGGATCGACGGCGAGAATCTCTTGGTAAGTTGCCATTGAGGGGCCGGAATTGCTAGGAATTTTCCAGGCTTCGAGAGCGGCTTTCGCCCAAAGAGCGCCCCGCTTCGCGATGGCGTCTGCCGTCCGTTCGGCGAACAATCCGTAGGCGCGGGCCAGCTTGGGGAAGGCGCTGATCGTTCGAAAGTGACGCACGAGGAGGCGCGCCGCGAGGCCATCCCCTTGGCTTTCGAGTCGTCCGACCGCTGTATCTTCGTCGACGCGTGCGGCAAAGCGTGCCTCGGCGAGCCCAAGGTCGGCGGACCGTCGATCGGCGGGCGTAAACCGAGAACTCTCGGCAATTTCTGCCAAAACTGCCATACGCTCACGCCCAGCGCGCGTTGTTTCGGGGCGCTTTTGCCCCTCGCGCCCTTGATCGCGGAAAGCCCGGCGCGCGAGCACCCGCTCCAATCGTTTGAGCACCAACGGATCGCCCGGGAGCTCGGCAAGTGCCTTCCGCAGGTGGCGTTCCGCACCAGCGTCGTCGGCCAGTGCAAGTTCCCGAAGTTCTGCCGCTTCCAGGAGCCATCGTGCGCGATCGAGGGGGGTCCTCCCGCGCGCAGCGAACGCGCCG
>JAAFHJ010000049.1 GCA_013298325.1 Myxococcales bacterium
GACGCGGGCCCTTGAAGCGAATGGCGTCCCCCGGGCGGCACTCGTCGTCGCCGGTTTCGGGGAGAACCACGCCCTCGCGCCGAACGACACCCCCGAGCACCGCGCCATGAACCGTCGCGTGGAGATCGCGCCGGTGCCGAAGGTCGAGCCGATCGCCCCGGCGGCGAGTGCCGCTGCTGCCCCGAGCGATGCGCCGTGAGCGACGCCCCGGAACCTACGGAAATTCAAAAACAATGGGCCGAGCTCACTGCGACGGTCGCCGCCGCGCGCCCGACCGCCGATCGCCCCTGGCTCGCCTACGTGGAGAGTCTCCTCGCTCGCCTGCAACCGCCGAAGGCGCCGCCGCCGCGCGTCGTTGCCGCGATCCTCGGCAAGATCCTGGCGGCGCTCCCGAAGCTCGTCGCCGTGCCGGTCGAGGCGAGCTTGCCGGTTTCGCATGCCGAAGGGCGAGGGCGCCTGCTGGAGGCCCTCCACGCCGAGGGGATCTTCCCCGAAGAAACGCTGCCCATTTCAGCGCTTGCGCGTGAGTTGTACGCTCAGGCGCGTGCGGCGCTTGTTGCTGCCCGCGATCTCGCCCAAGCGCTCGTCACCGAGGCAGATACCGCCGGCCCCTACAACGCGGGCGCCCTCGCCGCCGAAGCGCTTCGGGAGGCTTCGCGCCTCTCGAGCCTCTACGTGCGCGCCCTCCTCGCCCAGCTCGACGCCTACCGGGCGCTCGCCGTCCTGCCCGCGGCGCCGGAGCCGAAGGCGCTCAAAGGGCCGGGGCGCGCGGCGCCAAGCACAAAGAAATCAGCAAAGAAAAAGACCGTCGACAAGGCAAAGAGCCTTAAGTCGCAGATGCGGCCCGGCAAGAATTCCGTCTCCGCCCGGCGAAGCGCTGGATCGGAGAACAAGTAACCAGGCGATGCGCAACCAGTCGCTATTTCTTGGCGAGTTTCAATTCGGCTTCCCGGAGCACATTTGAGCGCGCACCGGAGGCGGAGAGGGTCCCGACGAGTTCGCCGCTCGGTGACGGTTCTGCGAGGAGGGTGCCGTAGAAGCCGTCGGTCCCGGTCGTCGGCTTCAGCGTCGCCGTGACGCGGCCCGCTTCACTGCGGCCGGCGATCATGAGGTCGCCAAGGGCGCCAGAGACGGTCCCGGAGACGGTCCCTTGGGCGTCGACGGCGAGCTCGATCTTGCCGGCGCCGAGCGCCGCCTTGCTCTCAAAGTCGACCTTCTTGACGCCTTGAAACTCTTTGCTTTCGGGCAGGTACAAAGTCCCGGCTTTGCTCTCGAAATCCCCCGCATAGCTCGCACCGGCCGCTGCCGGCTTCGCGGCCGACGAACCACTCGTCGCGGGGACAGCACTTGCCGAAGGGGCCGGGGCGGCGCTTGCGGAGGCTGCGGCGCTTGCCGCCGACGGCTTGTCGTCCCCTTTGCCGCACCCGACGGTGAAGGCGAGGAAAAACGCGACGGAAACCGAAAGGACCGACGGAGCCAGACGAGCAGGGACCATGGCCGCGCTCCTACTTCAGGCCACGGCCTGTCGCCAGGTTTGTCACCACACGGAAGGCGAGGTCTTGGCCGACGCCGACCAGATCGCCAGCCACAAGTGGCGCCCCGTCGGTGGCAGCAAGGTGGGCGCGGCCGGTGACGTCGCCAGCGAGTCGCAGCGTGTCCCCCGGCAGAAACTCTTTGATATCACATACAGTTTCGCCGATGACGACCGCCACTACGATCTCCCCAGAGGCCGCGATCGGTGGCGGCGCCGCCTCGCCGGCGAGGACCACCCGGTCGCCATGGACCGTCGCCGCCCGCCGCCAGGAACGCCCCGCGTCCCCAGGCGCCCCGTCGAGCGTCGACTCGGAGATTTTGACGACGGCTGGCCAACCGTTGGCGGCGTTTGGCAGGTCGCCGAGAAGGAGCAGATCGTCGGGCTGAAGTGCCGCAAGTGTTGATAAATTAATTGAAAAATTGGAAACGGCGACGGTCGCCTCCCCGCGCGCTACCCCCTTTTCCAGGATCTCGCCCAGGCAAACATGGCCGACCGATTGGCCACGCACGGAGACCGCATACCAATGGGCGGCGGCAACCTGTGCAGGATGCACGCGATGGACGTTCGCCAAGGACTCCGTCGGGAGGCTTGCGGCGAGGGCGGCGCCAAGGAGGGCGCTTGCGAGTTCGGTCGTCGGTTCTGCGAGGGGCGATGGGCCTTCGGAGGCCGCCCCCGGGATGGCACTCCGCAGACGGGTCGCGAGCGCGCCATCGATCGCGACTGCGACGCGGGTCTCTTGGGCGCCCACGAGGGCGGCCGCCGCAAATCCGACGATCGGCCCCGGGACCTCCACCAGCCGGATCGGCCCGCCGAAGAGCTCTTCGGCAAACGTCGCGAGTCGGGCGAACGCCGCGGAAATAGTCGCGTTCCCTCCGGGCTCGGTGGCAGCAGCGAAGAATGACGGCAGGAGCGCGAGCGCAGATCGGCGCGGCGTGGTCGTCGGGGTGGGCGGGGCGACGGGGGGAAGGCTCAAGCGTAAAAATCTCGAAGCTAGGAGGTCTCGCAACGTACTCGTTCCATTCCCCTTTTGGCGGGTCGCTTTGCTACCTTCCCCACTTCGTACGCGCTGTCGCTCGGCGGTTCGCCAGGTTCGGTGCAGTCGGGAGGTCTCCATGCCCATTCGGTCCCGCGTCCTTGTTTCCGGAATGTTTGCGACCGTCTCGTCGCTCGCCCTGCTCTTCGCTGCCTGCGGCGGAGAGGTCGAAAATCCGGCGCGCACGCGCTTTGATCCCTCCGCGGGGGTCGACGGCGCCCAGGTAGACGCCGACGCCGACGGCGCAGGACTCGATGGCGGAACCGACGCAGACACGGCCGACGCCTCCGACGCGGCCGCCGACGTCATCACCCCCGACACGGGCCCCGTCGACGAGCTCGCGCCGATCACCGAAATCGACCTCGGGACGGTCGCGAACGGCACCACCCACACGTTCCGCGTCGGTCCGAATACCGTCGGTGTCCAAATCCTCGCTCAGGCATCGACTCCGCAAAATGTTGGAATTTCCGATATTTTTGCTCCGGATGGCACCGTCGTCTCCAAGGACTTCATCCCGACGAAGGGGACCTTCGGCACCCAGATCGGCGCCGATGGTTTGGGGGCCGCTTCCATCCCCGTGCAGAACCTCCCCGTCACGATGCCGACCGTTGCCGAAGGGGACTGGACGGCCAGCTTCTTTGACGACGACGCGACTCCGATCCAAGCGAGGGTCAAAACTCTCCAGACCGACGACGGTCGTTTTCACGGCGGTACCCTCGACATTCACTTGTGGATCCCTGACGGGCTTCAAATGTCCGACGGCGACCAAATCGTCCCGGTGACCGTTGCCGGAGGTCCCGCCCAGCGGAGCGTGAAGGCGCGCCTCGATTCGTTCTACGCGCTCCTCCAAAAGACCACGGGAATTGGGCGCGGAAACGTCACGCTGCACGCCATTCCCTCGTCCTTCCGGACCCTCGAAGGGGACGACGGCTTCGACGAACTTGTGCCGCTTCTCAAATCGTCGTCGGCGATCGGCGAGCAGCGAGCCATGCACTTTTTCTGGGTCGAATCGAGCCCGAACCTCTCCTGGTGGGGGATCGCTAGCGGCATTCCAGGAGCCGCCCAATCCCCCGGGACACCGCTCGCCGGCGTCGTCCTCGCCACGATTGATCAAGCGCCTCCCGAATACGAAGGAAGCGTGATGCTCCACGAAATGGGGCATTTCATCGGCCTCCAACATCCGACTGAGTTTGACGGTCTCGGTCAAGACCTGCTCGAAGATACCCCGGTTTGTCCAAACCTGACGTTTAACAACTACCAGAACTGTCCGGACGGCGACAATATCATGTTTGCGGCAGGTGCCCTCGACCTCAACGCCGTCGCGACGTCGCCGCTTCAAACGAACATCTTCCGGAGTTCTTTCGTCTACAAGGCGCTCCGCCGCGATCCGCAGGCCCCCCTTCCGAGCCCGACCCCGTCCCGATCGCTCTTCACAAAGAAACCGCGATTTGGCGCGTGGTCCCCGCAGAGCCCTCTCGCGACGCTCCTCGCCGGTGGTTGTGGGCACCAGCACCTGCCGAAGAAGGCGCAACCTTCAGAGATTGCTGGGCTTCGTGCGCTCGTCGCCGATCGAAGCGCCCCTGGCTTCGTCCGGGAGCGGGCGCGACGGATGCTCCCCTGACGGCAAATTCGGCCGGACCGGGGGGCGCAGGAAAGGTTTCCTTTCTCAGCCGTTGTTGATACTCGTCGGCGAATGTTGCGCGGCATTCTGAAAATGATTCGCCCCCATCAGTGGGTGAAGAATCTCTTCGTCCTCGCGCCGATGTTCTTCCACAAGGACATCTTCACGACGACGAAGGACGGGGTGCCTGCACTCAACCTCGCGGTCACCGGTCGCGCGGGGGCAGCAACCCTGGTGTTCTGCCTACTTGCGGGCGCCGTCTACACGATCAACGATCTTGTCGACGTCGAGGCCGACCGTGTCCATCCGGTCAAGCGTAACCGCCCCATCGCGAGCGGCGCCGTCTCGATCCCGATGGCGAAGCTCGTCGCCGCCGGCCTCGTACTCTTCAGCCTCGCCGCCGCCTTCGCCATCGATTGGCGGTTCGGCGCTGTCGCCGGCCTCTATTTCGTCGAGAACCTCGCCTACTCGTTTAAGCTGAAAAACGTAGCATTTCTTGACGTTTCCCTGATTTCGCTCGGCTTTGTTCTTCGCGTCATCGCTGGCGGTTTTGCAACGGGGACGCCGCTCTCCGGCTACCTCCTTGCCTGTACGGCGCTCCTCGCGCTCTTCCTCGGCTTCGGGAAGCGGCGCCACGAACTTGAAGGCGAGCACGCCGCCAAGCAGCGCGCCGCCCTGAAGGCGTACACGCCCGAGTCGTTGAACGTCGCCCTCGCGCTCACCGGGCTCGCCACTGCCGGGACCTACCTCGCCTACACGCTCAATCCGAAGACCCAGGCGCTCTTCAATACCGACAAGCTCTGGCTGACCGTCCCGTTTACGATGTTCGGGATCGGCCGCTTCCTGATGCTGGTGAGCGGGCGTGCGGGGCGCGGCAAGAAGGCCGAATCGCCGACGCAGGAGATGCTGTCGGACGTCCCCTTCGTTTTGAACTTGGTCGTCTGGATCGTCGTCGTCGTGGCGATCGTCTACCGCCTCCGCCCGGGACCGTGACGGGGCGATAACCGCGCTTTTTCTAACGAAGGAGCGCGTTTAGGACGCCCTGCGGATCGTCTACATGGATCCAATGGCCGGCCTCGGGGAGCGTCACGAGGTCGACCTGATCGGGATGGTCGACGACCGCCCGCTCGGCCCTTTCGCGATCATGGGCATCGAAGACGCTCGACCGCCCGCCGATCACAAGGTGAACCGCGAGCCCCGCCGGCGGGTGCTCGACGACCGACCAGAGATCGCGGTGAAAATAGTCGTCTAGGAGGCGCCGGATCGCCGCAAGATCGAGGCGAAATCGGTATTGTTCCTCGGTTTGATCGGCGACGCGGACCAGGTTCATCGCGAGCCAGCGTGCGAGCATCTCCGAGGTGCCAAGGGCGCGGAGGTCTGCCACGAAGGCCTCTCGCGACGGCACGAGTTTTGGAGCCTTTTCAAGGGCATCGAGGACATCGAGCGTCGACTCCGAGCCGTGCTTCAGGGGGCGCGCCCCCGGCGTCGAGTCGAGGACGAAGAGGTCGCGCAGGGTCGTGGTCGACGCCGACGACAGCGCGGCATAGGCAAGGGCGACTTTTCCGCCGAAGCTGTGGCCGACGATCGCGGTTACCGGCAGCGGCAAGGCGGCGGCGAGGCGCACCAAATCCTCCGCGCAGGCGGCGACCGTCTCGACCGGCGGCTCTTCCCCGGGACCGGTCTCGTGGAGGGATTGACCGTGGCGTCGGAGGTCGACGAGCACCGCCGCGTAGCTCGGGCGCGCCTCGACAAACTGCTTCGCGAGCGTCCGAAAATTGCCGCCCGACCCGAGAATCCCGTGACAAAACAAGATGCTTTGCGTGGCGCTGGACCCGCTGGCGACGACACTCACGTGGTGAAGCATCGGCCTCGGATAGCCGCAAAGCGCGCAAGAAACGACGCGGAATTTCGCCACCGGCCGCGCAGGTCGCTACCGTCCCACCCATGGCCGAAGCCGCGCCCTCGAAATCGACCTCTGCGTCTGTCGGCCCGTCGTCGCTCAGCGACCGCCCGAGCCCCTTCGTCGAGCTCGCGCTCGTATTGCCTGTATTCCTCATCTATCACCTCGGCGTCGTCTTTCTCGACATCCAAAACGCGACAGATTTCCTCACGTTCGGGATGCTTACCCTCGCCGACGGCTCCAAGCTTCGGTACCTCGGGCTGACCGCCTGCATCGGCATCGCCCTCGCGCTCATCTTCCTCGCCCTCGGTCGCGGTCAGGCGTTTCAACGGAAGAAGTTCATTCAGATCGCGCTTGAAGGGGTCGCCTACGCGGTGATCATGCGACTCATTTCCGGGCTCGCGATCACGAAGCTCTTTGCCGTTGCCGGAAAGGTGGGGGACACCGGCCCCGTCGAAGGGCTCGTGCTTTCCTGCGGCGCCGGCTTCTACGAAGAGATCGCCTTTCGGGTCGTACTCTTTGGGCTCGGCGCGAAGCTTCTCTTGTGGTTCTTTTCCCACGAACAGCTCGCACTCACGACGGTCGCAGGAGGCACCGCCAACAAGCGAAAGCTCTCCGGCCGCGGAATGGCTGCGGCGGCGGTCTGGGCGGTCGTCTCTGCCGCCATCTTCAGCGGGATCCACTACGTCGGCGCCCTTGGGGACCCCTTCGAGCTGAAGTCGTTTCTCTTCCGCTTCCTTTTGGGCCTTTGTTTGACGACCGTCTACCTCCTGCGAGGCTTCGCCGCGGCCGTCTGGACCCACGCCGTCTACGACATTTGGGTCCTGGTTTTTTAAGGACCTTTGCTATTTGATCGACGGCTCTGCTGCCGCCGGCGGCGCCGTTTCAAATTTCTTCAAGCCGCCAGAGACGACCCACGCCAGCGCCATCCCCGCCGATGCCGTCAGGTAGGGGATCTTCGGCCCGGCGTGCCCGTAGAGAAATCCTCCGAGTGCCGGCCCAAACATGCGGCCGAGGCTCGCAAAAGATTGATTGGTTCCGAGGGTTTCCCCTTGCGCATTCTCTGCGGCGCGCTTGGAAAGAAAGGCGGAAACGGTCGGCTGGCTGAGTCCGTTCCCGATCGCGATGCAGGCGCCAGACGCGTAGAGGGCCCAGCGGCCGAAGGTCGGTGACGCGGCGAGCGCCCCGAAGCCGAGCGCCTGGATCAGGAGCCCGGTCCGGATCAGCGACGCGTCCGAGTAGCGCTTCGAGAGCTGGCGGACGCCCCCCTGGGTAAACGCCGCGCAGATGCCGATGATCCCGAGGGTCACCCCGGTCTGCATCTGGGTCATCCCGAAGAGGTCGGCGTTGAAGAAGCGGAAGGTCTGATCGAGGTTGGTAAAACTTAGAATAATCAAGAAGTTAAGGGCGACGACTAGACCGACGCCTGGCGTCGCGAGCGTGCGCTTCGTCGCTTCAAGATCGAGGGGGGCGAGGCGTCGCTTGGACGGCGAGCGGCGCTCCTTCGGGAGCGACTCGGGGAGTCCGAAGAGGACCCATCCGAAATTGATCACCGAGAGGCCGGCAGCGACCATGCACGGCACGACGCCGAAACGGCCATTTACCGGGATTTTTGCAAGAAAACCGCCGACAACCGGTCCGAAGATAAACCCGAGGCCGAAGGCGATCCCGATGAGCGCCATCCCCTTCGCGCGCGCCTCCGGCTTGGTGACGTCGGCGATGTAGGCGCTCGCCGTGCCGAGGTTTGCCGTCGCGATCCCGGAGAAAATGCGGGCGGCGAAGAGCCACGCGATGCTGTTGCCGAAGCCGAGCGAGGCTGCGAGCCCCCCCATTCCGAGGATCGTCCCGAAGACCGACCAGAGCAGCACCGGGCGCCGACCGACGCGATCGGAGAGGCGCCCCCACACCGGCACAAAGAGAAACTGCATCAGAGAATAGACGGATGCGAGCAATGCTCCGACGAACTCTCCCGAATGAAAAAGGGACCGCGATTCTTCTGCGAGGAACGGTAGGACGAGCCCGAACCCCAACAGATCGAGAAAGATCGTGAGAAAGATCGCGCCCAAACCCTTGCCATCACGCCCATCGCTCCCGTCTGTGGGCGGTACGGACGGGGAGTTTTCTGCGGGTAGTGCCGACATCTCTTTGATCGCTTCCATCGTTATCAATGCAAAAAAGTGCGGCCACTTTGCGGCGGCGTCTGGCTTTTGCCGAGGGGAGCCTGGGCGAAACCGTCGCGGCCTGGGGGGAGGCGGGGACGCGCACGTCTTAGCGGAACGCGTCCGTTCGCGAAGCGGGAGACGGCGCGAAGTTTGATGCCGACGCGTGCAGAACAGCCAGTTCCCTAGCAGACGTGCCGCGTCGTCGAGTAGCGTCGACGGGTGCTACGCCGTATCTCACCGACCGTTCTCCGCGCGCTCCCTTGCGCACCGCTCGCGCTTGCCGCCTCGCTCCTTGGCGCTGGCTGCGCGAAGCCTCTCGAAAAGGCGACCGCCCTCACGCTCGCCGACGAGGCGACGCTCGTCCTGCAAGGGACCGACGTCTACGGCGGTGGCGCCGGAATGACCGCACAGAAGGTCCTGTTCGGCGTCAAGTGGCTCACGATGAGCGATCCGGGCCCCCAGATCGTCGCCAACAATATCAAGGCGATGGCCGGCTTCGGGACGGTCCGCGTCTTCCTGGGCCTCGACGGGCGCGTCTATCGCTTCCGGCTCGTCGCGGGCGAGAAAGGGGACCTCGTCCCCAAGCAGAGTCCCGTCGATGGGATCACCGATGCCGTCGCCATCACCGCCGACGGCGTCCGCGGCTGCGCGGCATCTCGGGACGACACCATCCGTTGTTTCAAGCTTGCGGATGGCGAAGACCCCGATTTGAGACAGGTGCAAAGTGAAGGCATTTCTGGGATTGCAGAAATCGCCGTCACCGATCATGCCGTCGCTGTGCGGACGATCCCCGGCGCCCTCTTCGTCGCGTGGGATGCGCCGCGGACGATCGAGGATCGCGGCACCGTCCCGAAGCCTACAAAGATCGAAGATACAGGGGTTTTGCATCTCCACCGGGATCCAGGCGGCATCGCCGCCGTGTATGGAGACGGAACGGTAAAGAAGGGGCGCTTCAATGGACAAGACTTTGCCCTTGAAACGATGCTGATCCTCCAAGGCGCCAAAGAAGTCGCCCTTTCTACCGAGTTTCAATGCGCCCTCTTCGAAAAAGATGGGCACCTTGAGGCGCGCTGCGCGGGCGCCAACGACGGCGGTCAGCTCGGCGACGGGAGCACCGCGAGCCGGGCGCTCTACGTGCCGGTGCTTGCCCTCGATGGAGTCACCGCCATTGCGGTAAGCCCGACGCGCCAGTCGGCGGGGAAGTACGTTGGCCACGCCTGCGCGCTCCTTGGCGCGGGTGCCGTCCGCTGCTGGGGCACCGGTGAGCGCGGCGAGCTCGGCGACATGAAAGACAAGAGTTCGCCGAAGCCCGTCGTCTTCAAGACTCCGTAATTACGAAGAAATGGCACGTGCTTTTCGGGCGACGCCGAGGAGCACTCCGAGGGCCGCCAGCAGCGAAAGTCCTCCGGTCGCGCCCGTCGAAGGTGGCGTTCCGTGCATGGTGCAGCCACCGCCCACCTCCCCCTCGTAGGGGGGCGGAGCCGGCGGCGGCGCAGGGACAGTCGCCCCCTGCAGGGAAGCGCCACCGACGTTTCCGTCGTCGTCGATCCCCTCGGCGCGAAGCGCAAACGCCGTCGGCTCTGCGGTCGCCGGCAACGTGACCGTCGCCTCCGTGGTGAATGGCCCGTCCCAGACGCCATCGTAGTTCGCATCGAAGCGGAAACGCCGGGCGTTTGCGCCAGCCGCCTTGAACGTCGACCGGCTCCCGACGACCGGCGTCGCGGTCGCCGTCAGCGTGATCGTGAGCGGCTTCGGCGTAGAATCGTTGGAAAGTCCAAGGGTTGCCGCGAGGTCGAGTTTGCCGGTCCCCCAGTCCTCGACGGCGCCGACGAAGCTGTCTTTTCGCGCGCCATCGATGAGCCG
The DNA here is from genome assembly GCA_013298325.1 of Myxococcales bacterium. GTDB lineage: Bacteria > Myxococcota_A > Polyangia > Polyangiales > Polyangiaceae > JAAFHJ01. The sequence continues at coordinate 10,114 of JAAFHJ010000049.1, forward strand.
CTGGCGGAGGAAGCTGGCGTCCAGCGTCGGATTGAGCTGGCGAAGGAGCGCCGCCGAGGCCGCCACGTGGGGGCCGGCGCCCGAAGTGCCGCCAAAGGGGCTGTAGGCGGCAGGGTCGTCGGCGCTTGTGAGTCCGGTCGTAAGCGGGTTGTCGGGGGCGGCAAACGCGATCGCCTGCGCGCCGTCGATGCGGAGGCCTCGCGACGAGTAGCCGGCGAGGACCCCTGCGTTCCCCCAGGGCTGGTAGCCGTCTTCGTCGTGGAGGACGTAGGCGGCAATTCCCAAGGTTCTATCGGCAGTTGCCGGATGGCAGACGGTGCGATTCGCCGTGTTGGTGTCGAAGCCGATGCCGTCGTCCCAGGAGGTGGTCGCATCGCCGACGTAGGCTTCCACTTCGAGCGGCGTGGCGCCGGTCCAGTGCAGGATCAGCTTGTAGTCGCCCCGTGGCAGCGCCGCGTAGGTGTTTCCGGAGACCGGTCCGACGAGACTGTAGCTCAAGAAAGCGGTGTTTCTTGCGGTGATATGGCGGTCAGAAAAGAGCGATTGACCATTCGCGAGCGTCGGCGTCGCAGTGCCATTGAGGGGGAGGTCAAGGGGCGTCTTGGAGCCGTCAGGAAGCTGCATTTCTACAGTAAATCCGTTGGCTTCCAGCGGTCGCCGATGCAGGATCGTTGCCGAAATTAGCGGGCTTCCAGCGAATTGTGGGCGAGTGATCAATGGGACTACCATCGTCCCCGTCGGCACAGAAATCGTCCGATGCTTCTTTCCGATCGCGAGGTTCCCGGCGGGGCTCACCGCGACGACGCCTGCCTTCACCGCTGCGTCGAGGAGCTGCTCGGGCTCCGAAGAGCCGTCGAGAGGTTCGTTTGTATAGGGCGCATACTCGGTAAGAATTGCCGCAGACCCTTCATCAATTGCCCATTGAAGGAGCGCCGTTTCGCCGTCTTGAATCACCCCCATCAGGAGATCGGCTTCTGGCGCAAGCCCGAGGAGGCGCGTTCGCCCCGGCTCGCCACCGACGAGGATCCCGGAGACGCCGGTGCCGTGGGACGCGGAGTCGAGACTGTCGGCGTTCTTGTGGAGGGCGATCCCATAGTTCAAGAGGCCCCGCTTCGTGTCGCCCCGCGTGTACGGACGAGACCCCGGATTCACCTTCGCGACCTTGCTCGTCTTCAGTTGAAGAAGGCGCTCGGATGAATCGAGAGTTCCGTTCCCATTCAAATCGTCGATCAAGAAAATCGGCTCGCCGAAGGCGGGGGTCGCTTCGGTAAATCCGCTTCCGACGTTGCGTGCACCATCCCCGTTTTCGTCGAGGTAGAGCCAGTCGGTCGCGGCGTCGAAGGGGCTCGCCTGGGTTTCGGTCCCGTCGGGGATGCCGGCGCGGAGGGGGCGGAGCCGCTCTGCCGGTGAGATTTCGCCGTCGCCATCGCGGTCGATGCCGTCGGTGCTGAGATCGAACTTCCCGTTTTTGTTAACATCTACCCACGCAAATGCGCCGCCGTCCGCTCGGAAAAAGGCCGGGTGGAAGAGGTCGATGCCGCTGTCGATGTCGGCGATCTTCGTCCCGGCGCCGCCGAGGTAGGTGCCGTCTTTGGCGAGCAGCGCGCGGCGGGCTGCCTGAATGCGCGTCTCGCGGGCGGAGCCGGTCAGCGGCTGCACGAGGCGCTTGGCAAGGTCGTTGGTCACCTGCAAAACTCCAGGTTCTCCGCGGAGATAGGCAAGACCGGTCTCGGTGATGGTCCCCAGGTAGGCGCCGCTCGCCGTCGCCTTGCCGCCCCGCGCGAGGACGACGCCATGCTGGGCCCAACGGGCGAGCTTCGCCGCGTCGGGGGGCGTCGCGAGCCGGAGCACGACGGGGAGTTCGCCGGTCGTCGCAAAGTCTGCAGTTTGCACGTACTGGGGCGGAATCAGCCCCGTCTTGCGGCGAAACGCGAGCAGATCGCCGACGGTGCCATCGATGGTGCGCGGAGCGATCGCCGGGAGCGCACCCGCCGGAGCGGGCGCAGGCGCTGTCGAGGGGGAGCCGCCGGCGCGACTTTCCGGGGCGAGGGCGCAGAGCCCAAGGGCGAAGGCGAGCGGCAGGACCGACGAGGAACGGCGAAGCGAAAGGCGCATGAGTGCCACCTAGCAAACGGCGAACCGTCCTGAAGTCCCGAAAAAATAGGGCTTTGCGGTGAAGAGCGGGCTGGAACGTGCCTTCCGTGACGTTGGCCGTTCAGAAATGCACGTCCCCTGGCAGGCAGAGTACGTTCGCCGCGTGCGCTCCCCGTTTCGCCTCCCCGGCACCACCGCGTCGCGCCTCGCGCTCGTCGTCCTGCTCGTCGCAACGCTCCCTCTCGGCGCCGCGGCATACCTGGCGCGCTCGCTCTTTGCCCAGGCAAGCGCCGTCTGGTTTCGCCCGGAAGTCGGCGAAGAACTCGACCGTGGCGTTGCCGTTCACAAGGCGTGGGTGAAGGCCAAAAAGGATGATTTTCGACACCTTGCGCAAGCTGCTGCGGAAGACGATCGTCTGATCGCTGGCGCCGCACGCGGCGATCGTTGGGAGGTCGAGGGGCGCCTCCACGCGCTCGCGGCGCGGAGCCCGGAGATTCAGCGCTACGAGGTCATCACCAACGGCCCCGGCGACGCGCAAGAGTCCCTCGCGTCGGCGGGGCGCGAAACACCAATTGACGTCCTGACCGAGCGCCCGTTTGTGCAGGAATTGGCCATTCCTTGGTTTCATCCAAACGATGCGCCACCGGCCCGTACTCACACGTTGGTTGCGACGTTTGTTGTTCCGAAAGAAAACCTCGACGCGCTTGAGCGCGCGGGCGTCGTGATCGACAATTATCATCGCATCGAGAGTCAGAGGACCAATCTCTACAGCGGCTACTTTTATGCGTTTGTGATCCTCCTCGTGGCGACGTCACTCATCACGATTCCGCTCGGTATTTTGCTGGCACGCGGCGTCGTTCTCCGTATTGAGCGCCTCGCAGGGGCGCTCGGGCGCGTCGCCGCGGGGGACTTTTCGCCGCGGGTTCCCGAGACGGGGAGTGACGAGATCACTGAGCTCTCACGAGCGTTTAACCGCATGCTCGCCGAGGTCGAGAGCTCCCGCCGGAAGATCGAATTTCTCCAGCGCATCGGCGCCTGGCAGGAAATGGCGAAGCGGCTTGCCCACGAGATCAAGAACCCGCTCACGCCGATCCTCCTCGCGGTTCAGGAGTGCCACCGGAAGTACGACGGTGGCGACGTGCGCTTCCGGACGCTCCTCGACACCACAGCGGAGATCGTGGAAGAGGAGGTCGGCGCACTCCGTAGACTTGTTGAAAACTTTTCGAATTTCGCGCGCTTGCCCGAGGCAAACCTCGAAGACGACGACCTCGCCAGCTTCCTCGCCGAGGCCGACAAACTCGGGACCGGCCGCGACCTCGATGCGCCGGAGGAGGTCGAGTACTTGCTCGCCAAGAGGGGCCCGATCCCGGTGCCGCTCGACCGTCAGCTTCTGCGGCGCGTCCTTGCGAACCTCGTCGAAAACGGGCGCCACGCGGCCGAGAAAGCCGATGGAATTCCGAAGGTTCGCGTCCACGTTCGCGCCCTTGGCGACTTCGCCGAGCTCACCGTCGAAGACCGCGGCCCTGGCGTCCCTCTGAGCGACCGGGAGCGCATCTTCGAGCCCTACGTGACCCAAAAGGCGAACGGCACCGGCCTCGGCCTCGCGATCGCCATGAAGATCGTCGTCGAACACGGAGGGACCCTCGTCGTCGACGAGAGTCCCTCTTTGGGCGGCGCCCGGTTTACCCTGCGCCTACCGTTACAACGCGCGCGTGCCGCTGCGTGATCAAAGCTCGATCTGGGTCCCCAGCTCAACGACGCGATTCGGCGGGATGCGGAAGAAGGCATTCGCCGGCCGCGCGTTCTTTGAGAGGAAGATAAAGAGCTTCTTCCGCCAGGACGCCATCTTGCGGTTCTTGCGTTCAATAAGCGTTTCGCGGCCGAGGAAGAAGGAGATGTCCTCACCGAGATCGCCGCTCGTGTCGGCCGGCTCCGGGCGATAGGCCTGTGCGGCTCCGGTCGCGTCCGGGTTCCCTGCCTCTTTTTCGCTCCGCCGGAACTCGGCTTTTTTGCGAGCAATATGAAGCGCTTCTTGCACGTTTGGTGACTGCATGAAGCCGAAGGCGGCGGTCACCTGGTAGAAGCCATCGCCAAGGTCCTTCATGGAGACGATGCGCTCTTCCACGGGGACTTCCGGCTGGTGGCGCGTCGCAATCGACAAGAGAACTACGCGCTCGTGGAGCACCTTGTTGTGTTTGAAGTGATGCAGAAGGACCGGCGGGGCGCCTTCCGGATTCGAGGTCATGAAGACCGCCGTCCCGGCGACCCGGTAGGGCTTCATCGCGCGCACATCGGCAAGAAAGATGTCCAGCGGGAGCGTCGCCTCTTTGATGAACTCATAGAGGACGGCGCGGCCGCGGTGCCAGGTGAGCATGATCACGAGGACGGCGACGCCAATGGCGAGCGGGAACCAGCCGCCGTCGAGGACCTTCACCGCGTTGGCGCCGAAGAAGGAGAGGTCGATGACGAGGAAGAGGGCGACGAGCGGCCCCGCCTTCAGGAAACTCCAGCCCCAGCGGTGCCGGGCGACCGCGTAGAAGAGGACCGAGGTGACCCCCATCGTGCCGGTTACGGCGATGCCGTAGGCGCCCGCCATCGCCGTCGAGCTCTTGAAGCCGACGACGAGGCAGACGCAGGCGACGAGAAGGATGTTGTTGATCTCGGGAATGTAGATCTGACCTTCCGCCTCGCCGGACGTATGAACGATCGTCACACGGGGCCAGTACCCGAGCTGAACCGCCTGCTGCGTGAGCGAGAAGGCACCACTGATGAGCGCCTGGGAGGCGACGACCGTCGCGAACGTCGCGATGACGACGAGCGGATAGAGCATCCAGCCGCCGATGAGGTTGTAGAAGGGGTTCTCGGCCGCCTCCGGCTTGGCGAGCAAGAGGGCTGCCTGGCCGAAATAATTAATGAGTAGCGCGGGGTACACGATCGTGTACCAAGCGATTCGGATCGGGCGCTTTCCGAAGTGCCCCATGTCGGCATAGAGGGCTTCGCCGCCGGTGATGCAGAGGACGACGCTGCCGAGAATCAGGAAGCCGTGCCACTTGTGCTCGATAAAAATGTGGAGCGCATATTTCGGATTCACCGCGGCGAGCACCGAGGGATTCTTGATGATCCACGGCATGCCAATGGCGGCAATCGCGACGAACCATACGAGCATCGCCGGTCCGAAAATGGCTCCGATCTTGGCCGTCCCCCCTTTTTGGGCGACGAACAAACCGACGAGAACGACGAGCGTGATCGGGATGACGAAGGCCTTGAGCTTCGTCGTCGCCACTTCGAGCCCCTCGACGGCGGAGAGCACCGATAGGGAAGGGGTGATCATGCCGTCGCCGTAGAGGAGGGCGGCGCCGAAGAGGCCGAGCACCGTCAAGATCGCGAAAGCAGGCGCTTTCTTAAGGGGCGTGCCCGATGTTGCCGCCGCCGCCTTTTCCGCATCGGTCGGCGGCGCCTTGAGGAGCGCCAGGAGCGCGAGGATGCCGCCTTCGCCGTGGTTGTCGGCGGTCATGACGAAGGTCAGGTATTTCACGACGACGGTTGCCGTCAGCGACCAGAACACAAGCGAAACGATGCCAAGGATGTTCTCGCGGGCGACCGGCAGCCCGTGGGGGGCGGCGAAGCACTCCTTCATCGCGTAGAGGACCGAGGTCCCGATGTCGCCGTAGACGACGCCAAGGGCGCCGAGGCTCACCTTCGCGAGATCCCCCATGGTCGCGATCTTCGGGGCGTGGGCGCCGCCGGCATGATCGTGGGAGGTATGCGACTTTACTGGGGTTTCCGCGGACTTGTCCCCGGAGGGCTTTGCGTCGGCTACGGGCGTTTCGCTCATCGTGGGGCGCCGACTAGCACCGCCCCGAATTCTTTTCGCGGCTATCGCTACCGTTGGCTCGGCGACGCGAATCGACTCCCGTCACGCCGATCGCTTAGAAGCGGCTAGAAGCGACAAAATGCGTTTGCATCGAACTCCGCGCCGTTTCGCCGCATTTGCGCTGCTCGCCGGGGCCCTCGTCGGCTGCGGAAGTGCGGGGGCGACGCAACCAACCCTCGCCGCCGACGCCGGGCCTGCGCCGCCAGGCTGCCCGACCTGCACCTTTGGAGACGTCGCCGTCGCCGGGACGGTGAGCGCCCCCGCGATCGCGGAGCTTTCTGGGCTTGCCGCGAGCCGTCGTCATGCGGGTGTACTGTACACGCACAACGACTCTGGTGACGGCGCCCGCTTCTTCGCAATTGGGACCGACGCGACGTCGCGGGGAGAATTTCAGGTCCTCGGCGCGAAGGCGGTCGACTGGGAGGACATCGCCGTAGCCCCGT
>JAAFHJ010000491.1:0-2744 GCA_013298325.1 Myxococcales bacterium
GCGCGATCCTCGGGCCGAAGGCGATCGCTGCCGTCGAAGACGCCGTCTACGGCTGGAAGGATCGCTGGGAGACCTACCGGCACGGCGAAGACAAACCGACCGAATACTGGACGCCGCCGCCGCCCGAGGGGGCCGGTGGCGCCGGAAGTCCTGGAAATACCGGGGGTGGCGCCCCAGTGCCGACCGCTTCGGCATCGGCCTCCGCCTCGGCGGTCCCTAGCTATTTCCCCCCGCCGTCGTTTGCGGCCCCCTACCCGAAGGTCGCCGCCGCCCAGGATGGGACCTGGTACCCGGTGGCCGACGACGTTGCGCTAAGCACGGCAATTCCGCCGGAAAAACCGGTGTTTGCCAAGGCGCTCGTCCACCCGGATCCGAAGCGCCCGTTCTCGGTCGTTGCCGTCCTCGCCCTCGATGCCCTTCGGGTCCGCGTCGATGCCGTCGCCGGCACCTCGGAGCCGGAGAGCGAAACCGTCAAGCGCGCCCAGCGCCCCGGCAAAGTGCCCCCCGCCGACTATGCCCGCATGATCGCTGCCTTTAACGGCGGTTGGCAGGCGGTCCATGGCCACTTTGGGATGATGGCCGACGGCGTCGAGATCCTCCCGCCGAAGGACGCCTCCTGCACCTTCGTGATGTTCAAGGACGGCACCTTCGCCATCGGCACCTGGAGCAAGCTCGCCGCCCGCCGCGCCGAGATGAAAAGCTTCCGACAGACGCCCCGCTGCCTCGCCGAGGAGGGGCAGGCCTCCGCGCGCCTCGCCGATGCCGCGACCGGTTGGGGGGTCTCCGTCGACGGGGAGACGGTCATCCGGCGGAGCGCCATCGGCATCGACAAGGAGAAAAAGGTGCTCTTCTACGGTGTTGGCGACTCTCAGAGCGCCAAGAGCATCGCCGAAGCGCTCACCGCCGCGGGCGCCGTCGACATCGCCATGCTCGACGTCAACCAGGCCTTCCCGCGCTTCCTCTTCTACAGCCACGACGGCGGCCCGACCGACCCGCCCCACGCGAAGAGCAGCCTCATCCCCGCCGAGTACAAGCCGACCGAGTACGTCGAGCGCTCCTGGTACCGAGACTTTTTCTACGTGACCCGCCGCTGAACGGTCGCTTCGCGGCGCGCCCCCCGATAGCGTCGCCTCCATGGACCGCCGCGGCCTCGACCCCTTCGATCTCGCCTACCGGATGCCCGCCCCTGCGGCGCCGGTCGCCCCCCGTTCGGCGCCCCTCGGTGTGCCCTACCTGCTTCTCGCGGGGGCCTTCGCCCTCGCGCAAGGGTCCTGGTACATCCGGCGGTCTGCGCCCCTTGACCAAATGTACCAGGTTTGGAAATTCATGGGATTTGCGGGCCTTGCCGGCGCCGTGATCCTCGGGGTGATCGCCTTCGCCGTCGGTACCCGTCGCGCGATCCTCTTCGCGGTCGCCGGGATGGGGCTTACGACGCTCCTCGCCGTCGTCCCGGAGCCTTCGGTCGCGAAGGGGGCGCTCGTGCTCGGGGCGCTTGCCCACGGTGGGCTCCAGTCGGCGGTCCTCGCCGCCCTCGGCGAGCGGCTGAGTCGCGCGTCGGTCGGGGAGCGCCTCGTCGGCACCGCAGGCCTCTTTGGTCTCGCGACGCTAGCCGGCTGGATCGCCCCCGAGATCACCCACCCGCTCCGCCAATGGGTCGGCGAATACGCCTCGTCGGTCGGGGCGCTGGTCGCCCTTGTGCCGCTCGCGATCGCCGGGGCGCTGGCGTTCCTGGCGCGCGGCCCCGCCCTCAACGACGTCCCCGCCACCGAGGAAGAGGCCCCCATCGATCGCAAGGTCGCGCCGCTTGTCCTCTTGGCGCTGGTCGGCAGCGGCGTCCTCACGCTCGTCGATGTCGCCCGGTACACGAACAGCGACCTCCACCTCTCCTATTCATGGAGCCGCACCCTCGGGACCGACCTCGGCGCCGCAGCGCTCGCCCTCTTCGTCGGCACGCTATTCACCCTCCAGGGGCGCCGCACCGGGCTCTTCCGCCTGGCCGGGATCGGCCTCGCCGTCTGCGCGGTCGCCGCCGTCGCAATGAGCTTCTTCCCCGGGGCGCTCCTGTTCGTCGAGCTCGCGAGCGAGTTCGCGACGATCTGCCTGTTCACGCTCGCCTCTTTCGGCCACGGCCGCACCCAGGGGACGATCGCCCTCACGAGTTTCGTCGCTGTCGGTACCGTCTTGAATTTCCTCGGTCCTTTGGTCGCCCGCGCGGTGCCGCCCTTCGTCACGATCGCCATCTGCGCCCTCGCTGCGGCGGCGATCGCCGTCTTCTACTTCGTGACCGGGAACGGCACCGAGGAGCGCTCCGGCTTCGACCTCACCTCGTGAACACCACCCTCTCGATCGTCGGCGTCGTCGGCGTGCTGGTCGCTTACCTGCTCGCCGTTACGAAGACGCTCGGCGTCTTCCGTCCGCGCCCCAAGACGGTCCCCTGTGGAAGTGGGCCCGCCGTCTCTCGCAACGCCTCCGCCACCGAATTTGCTGGCGTCTGCGAACGGACGGGCCCCGTGGACCATCCGCTCGCCCGCGCGAGTCGTGCCCAGCTTTGCTGGCCGGCGTCGTGGGGGATCAAGGTGCCGCTCGGCCCCGTCTGCGTCTACGCCGATCGGCTCGACGCCCCGCGCGTCGGGAGTCTCCCGTTTGCCCACTTCACCATCGATCCTTCGGAAACGAGCATGCTCGAGATCGCGTCGGCGCGCCGCGCGTCCGCCCGGAACCGCCGGAGGCGGTGAGGAAACGGC
>JAAFHJ010000491.1:2754-4123 GCA_013298325.1 Myxococcales bacterium
CGCGGTGCGGCTTTTGGTGGGCGGTCAGCACCGTACGCTGATCGTGGAGCCGGCGCTGGCGAGCGCGCTGATCGACGCCCACCAGGCCTACCTGCGCACTAACTAACGGCGACCGAGTGCCAGACGAGGAGGGCGCCGTCGGCCTGCTGTTTGGCGTCGGCGATCGCCATCTCGGCGGTGAGGCCCCCTTTGCCGACGACGCTGTCGGTCGTCGTCGTTGTGTCCTTGTCGCCGTGGGCTTTGTAGGAGCCGTGTTGCGTGTAGATCGTCGTGGTGAGGGTGTCGTCGAAGACGAACTGGGAGATGAATTTCTTCCCGTTTACCGAGACGATGAAGTGCACGTGGGGGGTTCGGCTCTTGTACCAGCCGGGGAAGATCCCATCGAACTGGGCGCGCCCATCGGCGCCGGTCGTCTGGAAGCCGCGGAGCCATTTCGCGGCGAGGGCGTCGGTAGCATTGCCGGTGCAGAAAGCGACGTTCAAATCGCCCAACGACCCGCCGTAGCCGCTCGCATCATTCAGGGTTTCCGCCGCTTTTGAGTAGGTCCCCGTCGGCGACGCGTACCAGATTTCGACGACGGCGCCGGCGACCGGGTTGCACGAGGCATCGATGACGCGGATGTCGAAGCGGGTCGGCAACCCGACGAGCCCATCGGAGATGTCTTTCCGGTTGTAGGTGTTCGAGTGGCAGGGGCCCTCGGTCGCCGCCACGTAGAGCGTGCACGCGGCTACCGGCGTAGTGAACGGGTTTTCGTAGGTTTTATCGGCAAGATAGGCCCCAGAGCCGACGGCAAACCCGTTCGCATCGATCGTCCCGCCGCCCCCATCGGTGCCGGTGGTTCCGCCATCGGTGCCGGTGGTTCCGCCATCGGTGCCGGTGGTTCCGCCGTCGGTGCCGGTGGTTCCGGTCGCCTCATCGTCCCCACAGGCGACGAGCAACGCCAGCGCCCCGAGGCCGCCGATCCCACCGAGCACACTGCGACGCCCGAGCGTCTTTGCGTCGTCTTTGTTCTGTCCCATGGCGCACATACTCCGGAAGAAGAAGGTTCAACCTCCAGAGGGTAGGGCGCCGAAAAAGCGATCACCGGCGGTGGTGTTTTTTTGCCAAGGTCCCCGAGAACCGGCTGTCGGGCACGCGAATCGCAGAAACCGTGGTCGGAAGCGGTTGGATGCGATCGCGAATCGCGGAAACCGTGGGGTGGGAGCGTTTTGGGTGAAAAATTTCACCGAAAGCGTGGGGGAGGAGCGTTTTGGGTGAAAAATTTCACCGAAAGCGTGGGGTAGAAGCGTTTTGGGTGAAAAAAAGCCCCGCGTCCGAAGACCGGGGCCTGTCGAAGTGGGCCCGCCGTCTCCGGCGTCGCCGCTGCCAG
>JAAFHJ010000490.1 GCA_013298325.1 Myxococcales bacterium
CCCTGATCGCGATCTACACAAATAAGAATATTTTCCGGTTTGACGTCGCCGTGAATGACGCCCGTTGCATGGGCATCTGCGAGCCCCGTTCCTGCCTGAACGAGCGCTTCAATTACGCGCTGCTGCGTGGGCCGTGCGGAGGTGTGCGCCGAGCCGGAGGCGAACTGTCGTAGCGTTTCGCCGACGACCATTTCCATCACGATATAGACCGCCCCGAGGTGCTCGCCGACGTCAAAAACATCGACGACAAACGGGCTCGAGACGCGAGCAAGCGCGCGTGCCTCTTCGCGGAGCAGTGCGTCGGCGCCGCCCAGTCCGCGGTCCCAGCGTAGGACTTTCAGCGCGACGGTACGGTCGAGGCGCTCGTCGAGAGCGCTGTACACTACACTCATCGCGCCGGCGCCGAGGACCTCCCCCAACCGGTAGTGACCGACGCGCTCGCCGGGCCGAAGCCCCGTCGATGTCGGCACCGCATCGCTCGGAGCCCCTTCCGAGAGGAGGAGCGCAAGGACCGTTCTGCACGACTCACAGGACGCAATGTGCGCCTCCAGCTGGCGAACCGGTCTCGTCGTCCCCGAAGCCCGCGCCGGGACGGGATTGAGGATCGCGAGAAGCTCTTCTTCACTCGGGCATTTGTCCATCGGTATGCAGCGCCTTCCCCTCGACGTCGCCGATCCGCCGGTGTAGCGTACAAGGGTTGCTCGCCCTCATTTCGTACAACCTCGATGCCCAGACGGCACCGATGCTTCGGAGCAAGCGATGATTGCGCGCCGGAAGACGTACGACGACGCGGAGATCGCCCCAGAGTCGGGGGATGGGAGCGCCGTGAGAGACGCACAGCTGCTCGCCCACCGTGACGCCGGGATGGCGCTCGTCGCGCTTGCGCGGGACGCGTGGCCGACGATCGCCGTTTCCGACGACCTCCTTTTCGATGCGCTGCTCCAGCGCGCGCGCACCGAAGGGGGACACCTCGATCCGGACCTCCTCGGGCGCCTGCAAGCCGCCGATCTTCTTCTTGCTCTTGGCGTCGCCGCCGGCGATCCGAGCGCGGTTGAAGCGCTCGTGACGCTCCTCCGCCACCACGTCCCTTCGTGGGTCCAGCGCCTCCCCGTCGAGGCCGATGAGGTCACCCAGCGCCTGCTTGAGCGCCTTGTGCGCGCGACTCCAGAAAACGAAGCAATCATTGAACGTTACGAGGCTCGTGTCCCGCTCCTCGGCTGGCTTCGCGTGGTCGCTTCACGGATCGCCGTCGACATCACGCGGAGCGAAGGGCGCGCCAGCCAGCGCGAGGCGCGCTTTGAAGCGGGGCTCGCGGCGGCGACGGAAGATCCCGAGCTCGAACGGCTCCGCGCCCGCTACGGCGAGGCCTTCCGAACCGCCGCCCGGGAAGCGCTGCCGACGCTCCCGGCACGCGCACGGACGCTGCTCCTCCTCCACTACGTCGAAGGGGTGACCGTCGACGCGATCGCCGTCATGTACGACGTCCACCGGGTCACGCTCTCGCGGTGGATCGCCGCCGCACGGGGCGATCTTGAGCGGGAAATCCTCCGGCGCTTCCGGGAGACGGCCCAGCTCACCGCCGACGAATGCGCAAGCGTCCTGCGCGCCCTAGGCTCGAACTTGTCGATTTCCTTGGGCGGATTGACGCGCGAGTAACCACTCAGGGCGTTGCGTTCTTCACGTAGCGGTCGAACCAGCGCACCATCTCGTAGGCGAGCTGCTCGTTCGACTCGAGGGACGCGTACCAGTGGGGCTCGTGGGGCAGCAGCACGAGACGCGTCGTGCCGCCGTTTCCACGAATCGCTTCGAAGAGCTTCTGCGATTGAAGGGGCGTCGTTCCCGGATTTGCGTCGTCGGTCCCGTGCATGAGAAGCACCGGGCGCTTGATGCGATCGGCGACAAAAAACGGGGAGACCTGCGTGTAGACGGCCGGCGCCGCCCAAACCGAGCGCCGCTCGCTTTGAAAGCCGAAGGGGGTGAGCGTCTTGTTGTAGGCGCCGCTCGTCGCCACTCCCGCTTGGAAAAGAGTCGAATGTGCGAGTAAATTTACTGTCATCAGCGCGCCGTGACTGTGCCCGGTGACGCCGATCCGGTTCCGGTCGACGACGCCGGTTGCGACCGCCTTGTCGACGGCAGCGGTCGCGTTGTCAATCAGCTGTTCCAGGTAGGTATCATAGGCCGTTTTCGGATCGCCGACGATCGGAAACTGGGCGTCTTCAATCAACGCATAGCCGGCAAGCAAAAGGAGCTGATGGCGGGAGAGCGAGCTGAACATCTGCTCGGAGCCGGTGACCTGCCCGGCGGTCTCTTTCGCCGCAAAGTCGTTGGGATAGGCGTAGAGAATCGCGGGAAGCTTCGTCCCCGGCGTGTAATTCGGCGGCGTATACAGGGTAAAGGAGAGATCGACGCCGTCCTTCCGCTTGTATTTGATCAGCTGCTTCTGGATGCCGCGGATCTGCGGTGTCGGGTCGCTATTATGCGTAACTTCCTTGCGTTCAAGGGCAAACTCCCCCTCCCCGGCGGTCGCCGTTTGGCGCGCTCCGACCGTTTGAAAAAACGCATTCGGGACGGCACTCTTCGATTGATGCCAGGTCAAGAAAGCCGTTTCATTGCCGTCGGGGAGGCCGAGGAAGCGCTCGTAGGCGTCGGCGGCGCTCCGGAAGACGCGCTCTCGGCGCCCGGTCGCGAGCGTGAGCCGGTCGAGGAAGGGGCGGTCGCCGGCCGGGGAGCTCCCGTCGCCGGCGAGGAAAATGCTGCCGTTTCGAAGAGCTACGACGGTCGTACCGTCCGCTCGGACGCGCATGACCGGCGTGCCGGGGTGGGCGTAGTGCTCATCCCAGGAGTGGTCGAAGAGGACCTTCCCCGCGCCGAGCGGCGCCGGCGTCGCTGAGGAAATGGCGGAAACTACCGGGTAGGCGAGCGTTCGCGTCCAGTGGCGGTTCTCGTCATACTCCCGAATCAATACGGTTTTTCCGTCTTCCACCCAGCGAAAGCCCGAGAAGCGCTGGGGGAGCGTGACGAGGGGGGTCGGCGCTTCCGTGAAGGGGGCCGCCTGCGCAAACAGGCGATCGCGGGCGGGGACAGTCGCTTTCCAGTCGCCGCCATCGAGGGCCTCCGCCCAGACGACGGTCGCTGGCGCCGTCTCCTGCCAGGCGAAGCTCCGCGGCCCCGTCGGCACGCCATGGACAGGCACCCGGTCGGCGAGTGGCAGTTTTGCGAGCGTCTTCAAGAGGTTGCCGGCCTCATCCCAGACGGCGACCTCCCGCGGGAAGCGATCAAAGGTCGTCGCGTGAGAAAAGGGGGCCCGCATCGTTTGGACGAGCAGGTGCTTCCCATCCGGAGCGGCATCGACCTGGAGGTGGAGATCGGGCCGACCGAGGTTCGTCTGTTTTCCGGTCGCGACATCGACGCGCGCGAGCTGGGACGTCGCGTAATAGGCAAACAGCGCTTCGTCGTGGGCGTTGGTCAGCGTATCGCGCGCTTCGTAGGTGCTGCTTTCTCCCGTTTTTCCATCGGTTTCCTGGATCCCTGGCCCTTCACTCCCCGGCGGCGCTTCCGGCGGTCGCCCGGGATTTTCGGGTACCAACTTCACCAAGAGGGACGATTGATCGGGGAGCCACTGGACCGTCGACGTGCCGAGCATCGGATTGAGAAAACCGCTGCCGACGCGGCGCGTTTTCCCCGTCGCTGCCTCGGCGACCCACTGTTCGACGCCGGCGTCGGTCGTCGTCCGGAAGGCGAGGTAGCGATCGTCGGCCGACCAGAGGGGGGACTCTACGCAGCCGGCCGGGAGCGCGATGGAAATTTCGGGGCCCGTCCCTTCCGCCGCCGGTACAAGCTTGAATTGATTCGCACATTGCGTCACGCCATAGCCGCGGTCGGTGTCGTGTTTGCGGCGGGTCTTCGGCTCGACGCGGACGCCGGCGAGGCGCAAAAACGGCTCGGCGACCTGGGAAATCGCCGGGTAGCGCTCCCAGCGGTGGAGGAGAATTCGGGACCCGCGGGGGCTGACGAGCGCCTGCGCCGGGAACGGAGCGCGGAGCACGTCCAGAATTTCTGGGCTCGGTAAATTGTAGCCGAAGTTCTCCGGGGTGCCGCTGGCCACCGTGGCGACCGGCGCGGC
>JAAFHJ010000492.1 GCA_013298325.1 Myxococcales bacterium
TCTCAGGAAACAGAGACGGCGCTCGAAGCGCCTCCGCCGTCTTCTTCTCGATGGGGGGGAGCGCGAGGCGGAAGACCTCCCCGATCGGCGCGAAGTAGTAGCGCCCGAGGACGAGAAGGAACGCGACCAGGTCGTCGGGCACCTTCGGACCGTCGACGAGACCGAAGATCGGCTTCACCGTCTCTCGTGCCCCCTCGATGCCCGCGTCTTCGCCGACGGGGAGTACGCGAAGGACAACGCCGAGGGTGCGACGCCCCCCAAAAGGACAGTAAACCCGAGACCCTACAGCCACCTTCGCGGCCAGCGCTTCTGGGACCTCGTAGGTGAACGCACGGCCGAGCGGCACCGGAACGGCGACCTCAACGCGGACGAGCGCTCCGTTCATCGACGAAGGAAATAGATCCCAACGAGCACGATCGCGAGAGCGGCGGCGAGCAGGATAAGCCGCGCGACGACGTTCTTCTCTCCAGGGCGGCGCGCGAACGCCGCTTCGTCATCCCGCGAGAGTTCGCTCGCATCGGACGGCCCCGCCGCCTTCTTTGGGGCGCCGACGCCGTCCTTCTCCAGGCCGGCCTTGAAGGCGCGCATCGCCCCCATCGAAGGGCGCGGAAAGAGGAGTGGGGACGACGCAAGCTCCCCCTCGGGCTCGTCGCCGGCGGAAATACCGGGGCCGCTCACGGCCGCCTCGGGAATCGGGCCGCTGGCGGCATCGACGCGGCGCTCGGCAATTCTGCGTTCTTCAAAGGTCTTTGTCCCCAACGTTTCTTCGAGCCATGTCCCAAATTTCAGAGAAGATCCGAGGAGCTTCCCTTTCGCCATCGTCGCTTCAAGTTCGCGGAGCATCGCCGAAGCAGACTCGAAACGATCATTGGGGCTTTCGGCCAACGCTTTTGCCACGATCGCATGGAGTTCCTCCTCGACGGGGAGCCCCTTCTTCGGCAGCTCGGGGGCGACGCCGCGCCGCGCAAGGGTGAACAGGTCGACGCCTTCAGCGGCCTTGTACATCCGGCGGCCAGCGAGCATTTCCCAGAGCAAAATCCCTGCGGCAAAGACGTCTGAGCGCGCGTCGAGGTCTTCCCCACGGGCCTGCTCGGGGCTCATGTAGCCGGCCTTTCCGCGAAGGGCGTCGTCAGAAAGGACCGCCGATTCGTCGACCTTCGCGTTCGCGTGGGCGATGCCGAAATCGCAGACCTTGCTCTCTCCGGAGAGGGAAACAAGGACGTTTGACGGGGAGACGTCGCGATGAACGACGCCGAGAAGCTTTCCGTCATCGTCCTTACATTTGTGGGCGTGTTCGAGCCCACGGAGCACATCTCCGATAATTCGGAGCGCGAATTCAAGCGGCAGCGGAACCTGCTTCTTTGTGCATTCACGGAGGAGCCCGTTGAGGTCCCAGCCTTCGACGTACTCCATCGCGATAAAGAGGCGCCCGTCGGCGCGGCCGAGGTCGAACACCTGGACGACGTTGCCGTGAGAGAGGCGTGCGGCGAGCTTCGCCTCGAAGGTCAAAAGTTCGGAAAATTCCTCATTTTCCGCAAATGCGGGGAGGATCTGCTTCACGACGCAGAGCCGGGTGCCGCCAAGCTCACTCTCGGCGCGTGCGAGGTAAATCTCGGCCATTCCCCCTTTGCCGATGGCATCGAAAAGGACGTACCGACCAAAACGACGCGGCAGGATCGTCGGCTCAGGCCCGAGCTTCGGGCGAGCGGTCATTTTGCGCCCGGAAACTTCGCGCTCGCCGGGAGGCGCGGAAGGAGGATGCCCGACGGCAGCGGCGGGAGCTTCGGCATCGTCGTCGGGATCACGATCGTCGACGGAATCGCTGAAAATCCGGGGGGTAGCGGTGTGAGGATCCCGGTGGCGCCGTCGGTCTTGGCGCCGGCATCGACGATGCCACCGTCGGTCTTTGCGGCGATGCGCGCGGTGGGGGCCGCCGAGGCCGAGGCGAGCGGCTCATCGACAGGTGCGCTCGCGGTCTCCGTCGCTGCGACGGAAGCGGACGGCGCGGTAACACTCACGGAAGGGGCAGCGTCCGCCTCGCCGCCGCGAAGTTTGTCGAGGACCGAACAGCCCCCCACAAGGGAGGCTGCAAGCGGTCCCGAGGACGCGAGCAGAAAAATCGCAGCGATTCGACGGAATTTCATCGGCGGCGAACTCTACACGAGGGGGGCACGCTCGGCGAAAAAACCGGGGAATCGGGCGCGTCAGCGATCCCGTACCGGCGGCAGGAGGGCGTCCCAAAGCGGGGCGGCGAAAGGGCGGAAGGGGCCGAAATGACCGAAGCTTTTCCGCGCGAATTCGCTGGCAGTCACCACACGGTGGGTCTGATGGGGGCGTCGTAGAGGCGCCGAAGCGCTTCCGTCGCCGGCGGTGGGGCGATCCGATCGTCGGCCACGTCAAAAAAGCGTAGCGGGATCGTCGACGGGATCGGACGCGGAAAGGGGCGCTCGGGGAAGACCCCGGCCACGTAGCCGCGGGTGCGACACCAGCGCGACCACTCAGCAACGACGCCAGCCGGCAGGTCGTAGCGGAGGCCGAGCCAACCCGGCGTGTATCCAAAGAGGGCGATCAACGGGATGACCGCGGTGAGCTGAGCAGTGTAGAGTGCACGCAAATGGGGTGGATAGCTGCGGAGATCCCCGGAGCCAGCCGTCACGACCGTGACGCTCGAAAAGCGCTCGATTTCATCGATCAAGGAGAAGGTCTGCCCGCCGAGGCTGTGGCCGATTCCGTGGAGCGGGAGTCCGGGGAAGCGCCCCGCTAGCGCCGCTACAAAGGCGGGGGCATCACGAAGAACCCAGTCTCGCAGGGTGGCCGGGTCGCGACGGAGCTGCTCCCGCCGTCGACCTTCCCCGAGGAGCGAGTCGCCGCAGCCCCGGTAGTCGCCGAGGAGTACCGCAAAACCGCGGGTTGCGGCGTAGGCGGCGAAGGCGCGGTAGTAGCTGCGGGGGGCGCCAACGGCTCCAAGGAGGACAATCGCGCCATGGATCTCGTCCGCCGGGTGGGCCAGCGTCGCGGCGAGGGGGCGCCCGTCGCGCGCAACAATCGAAAGTTCCTCGAAAGCGGTCTCATTTTTCGGCGGCATCTCGCCACCCTAGGCGGGAGGCAGCCCTGCATCCACGCAGGTTCATGCAGGTGCAAACGGCAGAATTGCAGTACCCTTCCGGCATGGATTGGCGCGACCTCCGCATTGCCCTCGCCATCGACCGTCACCGCACGCTGGCCCGAGCCGGGCGGGCGCTGAGCCTCGATCCGACGACGATCAGCCGTAGAATCAGCGCGTTAGAGAAAGAACTCGCGACACCGCTCTTCCTGCGCTCGGACGGCGCCTGGACGCCGACGGAGGCGGGCCTACGCGTCGTTGAGACGGCGGCGCGGATGGCTGGTGAAGTCCAGAGCCTCGGCCACGACCTCGACGACACGGCGAAACGCGTACGCGGTGTCGTCCGAATTACTGCAATTGACTTCGTCGTCACGAGCTATCTGGCGGCACAAGTTTCTGCGCTGAGGGACCAGTACCCGGAGCTAGAACTCATGTTTGATTGCACGGAAAAAGTCGTCCCGCTCGGCAATGGCCGGGCCGACCTCGGCCTCCGCCTGATCCGTCCGACGGAGGCGAATGTTCGTACACGGCGTCTGGCAACGATCCCGCTCGGCGTCTACCGGCGAGCGACGATGAGCGGTGAAAAAGTGAAAAACTTCGATGATCTCGTTGCCGTGGGCCCACGCGGCGCGACGACGCTCCCCGAAGTCACCTGGCTACGCAGCGCGCTCCCGAATGCCCGCGGGGCGATCCATACAAACAGCATTTCTGCTGCGTTCACGCTCATTGCGGCGGGGGCGGGCGTAGGCGTGCTCCCTTGCGCCCTCGCCGATCGCGACGATCGCCTCGAGGCGGTCCCCGTTCCGATGCCGCCACCGCCGCCCCGGGAGCTGTGGCTCGCCGTGCCCGACGCGCTCGCGCGTACTCCGCGTCTGCGCGCCGTGATCGCGTGGATCGAGGAGGCGGTCGCCCTGCGCGCAAGCGGGCCGACCACTCCAGAACAAGCGTAGAAGCGCTCTACAATTTTCGAGTCATTTCATACGGATCGTGACGCCGGTCACGTTCCCCGCGG
>JAAFHJ010000493.1:0-1579 GCA_013298325.1 Myxococcales bacterium
CCTCGACGCGGTCTGTAGCGTCCGTCGGCGAAGCCGGAGACGGCGCGGAGTTCTTTGCAAGCGCGAAAAGTCGGAAACAGGACTTCGTACACTCGCTCTGCACGAGGAGGTCGCTTCCGACGATCAAGAATCCAAAAGAGACGTTGTCGACGATGGCGCGCGTTGCCGCGATTCTTCGGGCAACTTCCGCTTCAAGTCCCTGATTGTACCGCTCGAGTTCCACGGCGCGGACCTCCGCCACCGCGCGACGGCGGCGGTTTTCCTCCTCGCGACCCCTTGCCGCCTCAAGTTCACGCCCGATCGCCGAACTCCCACCGCCGTACAGCTCCCAAACCTTCGCTTTGAGGACATCGACCGTCTGGGTAGCTGCTCCTCCGCCCGGGGGCCGGGAGGAGCCGGTCGGCTTTGTGTCGCTGAGGACCTCGGGCGCGAGCGCCTTGGGTGCCGCCGCGTCGTAGAAGATCGCTCCGACGAGCGTTTGATTGATGTGAAGGCCACCGAACTGCTCGCCGTAGGTGTCGAACCCGATCACGGAGCGCCCCGCCGTGCGGAGACGTGCGGCGAGCTGCTCATGGATACCGGCGGCTGACGCTTCAATCGCGCGGTGGGCGCAATTAAAGGCCAAAAGAAAGGCCCCCGTGTGCTCACCATCCATGAGACTCGACAGCGCCTCTACCGGCTCGTGGGTCTCTCCGAGCGCCAGGACGACCCCCTCTTCAATCGCGCAGTAGAAATGGACACTTCCATCGTCGCCGATCGACCGAACGGAACGAATGTAGTCGCGGCCGTCGCAACGAAAAAGCAAGGGGTGAAAAGCAGTTAGGGCACGAAGTTCGGTAAGTGGTCTACCGACAGCCTCCGCGTAGACCTCGGCGGCGCTTCGCCCGTCGAAGGTAAAAACCGTCCGCCCTTTCGCCGCGGTGACGGCAAGGAGCTTCCCCGTCGAGCGCACGCTCTGGTGTTTGATGAGCGAGAATCCGTCTTCACAATGGGCAAAGAGTGCCACAGCGATACCGCGGTGCCGCTCCCCATTGTGGAGGACGAAGGTCTCCCGGAAGCTCAGATCATCTGCGGCGCTCCCGCCCACGGAGGGGACGCCATCGAGGGCCGCGGCGAGGACCGCGGCGAGCGCCTCCTCCTTCTGCAGGAGTCCATCGGACAACGTGATGCAGAGCTGGCGCTTCGGGTCGATGGAGTCCCGATCGAGGTGGACCGACGCGAGGAGGCGGTCGACGCAGGCGCGCGCGGCCCGCCCGTCGAAGCCGTCGAGTTCAATCCGCTCAATACCCCAACGAATTCGAGGAGTATACAGCGCAGCGACCACGAGCCCTTCGACGCGGCGAACCTCGCCTTCGCCGCCGAAGTAGCCGCCCGCGCCCGTGCATCCGGTGACGATCGAGCGCGGAAATCGCGCGGCGAGCGCGTGGGAAATGAGCGCCCCGTCCTGGTCCTGGGAGACCGACCAAAACGCGAGGACAAGGTCGGGATCGCGGTCGCGGGGCACCGCACGCGTCGCCTCGTCGACCGCTTCTTCGCCCACCGCCGACGAGTGACCTGTGAAAACTTCCATCCCGCCCCC
>JAAFHJ010000493.1:1589-4109 GCA_013298325.1 Myxococcales bacterium
TTCCATCAACATTCGTCCGGCCTGCACGCGATTTAAGAGACCACCTTAGTGTGCTCCCTTCGCGACATCGGGCGCGCCGAGCAGCTTGTGCAGCGCGCTCGCCAGCTCCGTCGGCGTAAACGGCTTCTGCAAGAGGAGCGTCGGAGCTGCAGATTCTTCAATCTCTGCATCCGAGTAGCCGGTGATGTAAATCACAGGCAGCATCGGGCGCATTTTCCGCAGGGAAATCGCCAATCGATCGCCGGTCTCCTCGGGCATCAACATATCGGTGACCAGCGCGACCACCGAAGGATGCTCGCGGAACGCCTCTCGGGCCGCCTGGGCAGACGCGACCGCGACAACCGACCAACCGAGGCGCACCATCGCAGCGGCGAGACGGCCGCGGAGGACATCGTTGTCATCGACGAGGAGGAGCTCCTTGCCACCACCGGCCGGAGCATTTCCGAGGCGCTTGCTGACTGGTGCCTCGTTCGACTGGCGATTTTCGAGCGGCAATAGGAGACAGAACGTCGTCGATGCGCCATCGGCGTTGGGGGGAAGGAGCAGGAGATCACCGCCGTGAGCGCGCGCAATTCCTCGTGAAACTGCCAGCCCGAGACCGGTCCCCCGGGTCGGCCCCTTCGTCGTGAAGAACGGCTCAAAGATCTGCGTGCGTACGCTCGGCGGGATCCCTTTTCCGGTATCGGTGCAACAAATCGCGACGTAGTCGATCGCCCAGAGGCTCGGATCGGCCAGCTGAAAGAGAGCGGCATTGTCGGCGTTTGCGCGCGAAACACGCGAGTAGCGAACGGTAAATTCTCCGCCACCCGGCATCGCATCTCGAGCATTGATGGCGATGTTTAGAAGAATTTGCTCGATTTGAGATGCATCCACGAGGACGTGAGTATCGGCACTTTCCGACGAATCTGCGCCCGTCGGAAGGGAGATTCGATTGATGTCGCCGAGGGCGCGCTTGAGCAGGTTCGAGGCGCCGTTCAAGAGCGTTTCAACGCCCCAACATTCCGGCGCAACGCGCTGGCGGCCGGAGAGGATGAGCAGCTTCCGCGTGAGGGTGGCCCCCCGGGAGGCGGCGTCGAGGATGCTTGCGATGTCGTCGTCTTGGGCGGCCGGCCCGCGGGCTTGAAGGGAGCTGGCGCACGTCGTGACGATCGCGAGTAAGTTATTGAAATCATGCGCAACTCCCGCGGCGATGCGGCCGGCGACGTCGAGGCGCTGGGCGGTGACGAGCTGTTCTTCGAGCTGTTTTGCCGCCGTGCTATCGACGAAGGTCCCCTCGCTGCGGAGCGGGCGGCGCGCGGCATCCCGGAGCACCACACGCCCCCGGCAGGCGAGCCAGCGCCACTCGCCGTTGGCGCATTGAACCCGGTAGGTGACGACGACCTCGTCCTGCCCTTCCGGGATCGTCCGCGTGTGCTCCTCGGCGAAGAGACGATCGGCGGGATGAACGTGGGCGAGGAAGTCGACGAGACGGCGCGGCCCAGCAGGCCCCCCGCCAAGCGAGGGCCAGACGGCATCGAGGGTGAGCACGTCGGTCAACGCGTCGTAATTCCACGTAACTACGCCAAGGGCGGCGACGACGCGACGGGTCCGTTCGCTCTCTTCGTCTTGGCGACGAAGCGCCTCCTCGAGGCGTTCGCGGGCGCGCAGGTCGGCGAGTGCGCGGCCAAGGCGACGGGCGTAGACGATTTCGTCGGCGGTCCAGGCGGAGGCGCGGGAGAACCGGAGTCGAAGCGCTTCCGGCGGCACCGAGCGGGCGGCCGGGACCGCGACATCGATGACGAGCGCCCCTGGCCCGCCACTTGGGCTGGCATCCTCCAGCGGCGACTCGACGATTTCCGCCGCGAGGAGCCCAGCGGCGCCGCGCAGGAGGACGTCGCGTGTTGCGGCGACGGTGCCTTGGCCGGCCGCATAGGCCTCCAGGTCCTCCCAGGTTCCTGCGGTGAGCATGTCGCGATCGCCATACCCCATTGTGGGAGTATCGGAGAGATCGGCCTCGCTGCGTCGCGCACAGGCTGCAATCGTTCTGTGCAATTAATGGACGGGTCGGCGCATTCGGCGCGGACTACTCAACACACGCGTCCGTCCGCGAAGCGGGAGACGGCGCGGACTACTCAACACACGCGTTTCCCCATAACCGACGACCATGGCGTCGCTCCGAGGGCGCGAGCCGCTTCGTAGAGCGGGGTGCCCGGCGCCGAAAAATCGCAAAGTTCTAGCCATTTTGCGCCAAACGCGTGGGCCCTTTCGGCGGCGCGGGCGAGGAGCGGCGGGAGGAGGAGCGCCGGATCGCCGGCCGGGTCGAAGGCGATCCGTCCGAGCACCGCCCGCTGGCCGGTCAGGAACGGCGCCTCCAGCGGGAGGAGGGCGAAGGTCGCCTGGCCGCGGACGCCGTGGGCATCTTCAACGATCCAATCGAGGGGCGGCGCCGCCTCCGAGAGGCGCTCACGAGCGGCGAGGTAGGTGGAGAGTGCATCGATTTGCGCAGCATCAGGGGTGCGCGGCGGGTCGAAACGCAGGTCG
>JAAFHJ010000494.1:0-3028 GCA_013298325.1 Myxococcales bacterium
GCAGGAACGGAGTGTGGGCCCCTCCCGAGCCGATCGGCGCTCTCGAAACGCTGCAAAGCGCGGCGCCTTCGGCCATCTCCTTGGACGGGTGCAGCCTTTACCTGTCGGTGACGTCCAATGGGCGCGTCGCCCCCTTCGTTTCGCGGCGCTCCATGTAGCCGGGCGCCGGTCTTTGTCGAGTTCGCTAGCGGTCGCGAACGGGCCGGCCATGCCAACGCCTACGCGAGGTTGACGTTCGCCGAGCCGCCTTCGGCCGAATCAGGGAATGACGTAGACAAGAGCGAGGCAGTGCCCGACGACCGGAGCAGGAGCGTCGCTTGGACCTCGCCGACGAGGACATCCACAGTGCGTGCCGCGTCGCGAGCGACGAGCATCGCACAGCCGGGCCCCGTCGCGGGCGTCCATTTGCCGGCATTCCAAGTAGATACCGCGTCGTCGTCAATGTGGACGACGTGGCCAGCGACGACGACGAGGGCGCCGGGTCGGCTTTCCGGTCCGTTGTCTCGTGACGGACTGCCGATCGGAGGCGCCACGATTTCGATCGCCCCTCCGCCAACCAACGCGAGCGTTCGCTCGCCTACGCGCCCCACTTCGACCGCGACGGCGCCACGCACCCGTCCGCAAAATCCGTGAATGGGTCGATCGTGGGTAAGAAGGGGCGCGGCGCTCGGCAACGCATCGAGGGGAACGCGGAAGGCGCGGCCGGAAAACGTCGACGTTGCCGCTAGGCAGACGAACAGTTCCTCGTTTCCGTCGAGAAACGTCGCAATTCCCGGCCGTCGACTCGAAAGACCAAGCGGCGCCGAGGACGTGGCGAGCACGGCGACAACAACCGGCGTCGCCTCAACGCTGGTGTCGGTGGGGTCAAGAACCAGCAGCCGCGTGGTGGCGACGTCGCTCGCGTCGCAAACTTGGTGAGCGACAATCCAGACCCGGCCGTCCCCTCCGACATGCGCGCCGAGTAAGGAACAGCGGCCGAGCAACTCGCGACTCGGTCCGACGCGCTGAAGGCGGCGCGTCATCCAGTTCCAGAGGTAGCATCCAACCCCGTCGACCATTCGCGGCAGGCCAACGGGAGGTGCGTCGAGGGCGCCACCGTCACGATGCACCAGCGAAATTCCGTTACTTGCACGCCATGCGAGCGGAGGCGCCCCGGCTGGCGCAAGAAGAGCGACGGAAACGTCGGTCCCCTCGAGCGTTCGGCACACGTAGCGACTTTCGCCGCGGCGGAGCAACAGCGCCTTGTGGGCCGAGTCGAGCGAGGCGAAGACGTCGTCCACGTCGACGTCTCGTGAACGGATATACAACGACATCGTGTCAAAACTTAGCATGCTCGCCACCACCGGACGACGCAAAGAAGGGACCCGCGCCGCTGAACCGGCGACGGTCTCACCGCCGCGGCGCTCAACGGTCCTCACGGCTTAGGAGCCGCAAAGCTTCATTTCGGAATGCCGCGAGTTGCGCCGAAACAGCCGTCATCCAGCTCGACCACTTTCGACGCACACGCATTCTTTTCCTCACGAAGTTCCCTCGACGGACGCGTCGTCAACCACGAAGCGCGTCCACGAGTAAGGCGGCAATGGCGAGGACGAAAATCGCAGCGGCGAGCCAACCGAGCCGGGCTTTCTGCTCCGCAGACTTCGTCGGCGGAGCAGAAGAAAATTCCAGGCGCTGTCGTGGCTGCCAGGCGCCGTCGGGGACGTTTCCATTCACGATCACCGTGAATTTCGAGGAGCGGTCAGCGCTCGGCGCGGGGTGCGATGCCACGCGATGACGCCGAAGCGGGAGGTAGATTCCGAGCGACCGCCCGACCACCCGCGTCGCCCGTTGCATCGCCTCGGCCGAGCGAAAGCGATCTTCCGGTTGAAATGCGAGCGCCTTTTCGAAAAGCGACGCGACTTCGATGGGGAACTCAACGTCCTGAAAGGCAAGGGGCGCGAGCGGTCGCGCCGCTTCCGCAAGCCCTGCGCGAGTTCCGCGGAGGGGCCGCCCAAGCATGGCCGACGCGACCGTCAAGGCGAGCGCGAAGAGGTCGGTCGACGGCCCGATGGCCGCGCGCTCCGCACGCGCTTGTTCCGGCGCCATGTATGCAGGTGTCCCGACAGCGATTCCGTCACCGGTGACGCGAGCACCGTCGTCTTCGTTGGCAGCATCGGGAACGACTTCCGCGCCCCCGGAATCTCGGGCAACGGGGGCGTCGCAGGGGCCGTCAAGGAGCTGAGCTAGGCCGAAATCGAGTAAAAACGGGTGTCCGTCCGTCTCGAGCATAATGTTGGAAGGCTTGATGTCGCGGTGAAGGATTCCCTTTTGATGGGCGAGCACCAGGAGTTCGAGGAGGTCATCGAGGAGGCCTAGTGCTTCCCGCACGCGGAGGCGGACACCGCGAAGCATCGGCTCACGCAGCGTCTCCCCTTGAACGAAGGTAAACGCGGCGAACGGGCGCCCGTCGTTCGTCTTCCCGTATCCCCAACATTCGGGGACGGACGGGTGGTGAAGTTCGGATAGGGCGAAGAGCTCCCGCGCAAAGCGTTCGATTCCGACGACATCGTTCCCCCGTCCCCGGCGGAGGACCTTCACGGCAAGCGCGATGCCGTTCACGTTCGCCCCGTAGACGATCGCCGCACCGCCGACGCCGATCGGGGCGGCGAGCGCGATGGGTGCCGCGGAAAGCATGGGCAGTTCGATGACGGGAGGAGGTTCCGCCAGTTCACGAACAAGCTCGGGGTCTTGTGCCATATGGGTGCACTCCTGCCGACCGGGAGCGGGCGGCTCGAGCGTCGTAGCGAGGATATGCCGACGCAACAAGAGCATAACGACACACCATTCGTATCATCGTACCAACGCGCGCGAGTGGCGACTGGCGTCTGAGTCGCGTGACGATCAACGCAACGAGAATCGGCTCGCGCGTCATCTCGACCCTCGATCAGGCGCGGCCATCAGCCTCGCGGAGACCGCCGTGTCGCAGAAGCCGGTGTCACAGGCGGCGTTCGCCTCGCATTTACCGCCCTTTTCGACCTTGCAGGCGCAG
>JAAFHJ010000494.1:3038-4108 GCA_013298325.1 Myxococcales bacterium
GGAATCGCCAGACGCCCCTTCAGCGCTGCGGTGGAACTCACGGCGATCCACGCGGTTCACGCGAGCGCAAGGTAATCGGCGATCGCTGCGTCAAGGATTTTCTCGGCGATCGCAGGTTCCGCATACAGCTCGCCGATCATCCCAGTGACGGCGCGGAGAATCGGTCTTGCGAGCTCGCCGTTGCCTTCGGCGGGCCGACCGACCGAAGGCATCGAATGCGTCACCCGGGCGAAAGATCGAGGCATTTGCCCACGGCGGTCGGCGACGAACCGCGCGATCGCCGCGCGAATATCGCCGGGCGGGACCGGAACAACGTTGCTGGGTCGGGATCGGCTCCCGAAGTAAAGTAGAAGAAACGCCGAAAAGCGAAGCGCTTCCTGGTGCAGCGACGCGGCCGGGACGCGGTGCCCCCGCAGCCACCGGGCTACGTCCGGGTCCCAGGGAACTGTTTCGCCAATCGCCCGCGGTTTGAACCAAAGTTGGACGGTCAGCCCCTGCTGGAGCGGCGCCCGCGCAAACGTCGCAACCATGCGAACGCCGCGCGAGGCCGCGTATTCCGACTCCCACAAGTCGGTGATGCGCCCGATGGGCGCAGGCGAGCGAACGGTTGGATGACGTTCCATGGATTTTGCAGCAAGCGTGGCCAGACGCCGTTTGGCGACAACCTGTCTTCATAATGACAGAAGGGTGCGTTTGCAACTAGCGGCGTCTGCACGCGTGCCAGGTTGCGTGCTGCCTTCCGCGTGCCCGGGTCCGGCGCCACTACTCGCTATTTCCCACGCGTCTCTCTTCAAGGTCCACTTGGATCGCGCTTCTGAACGTGTGCCTCGGCGCCCTCCCCGTCCCAGGCGATTCGCTGAGCTTCAGGGTCGAGGGACGGATCGGGAAGCGTAGTCACAAGTGGTCTTCGTCATTGGGCTTCGGGCGCCCTACCGGCGCAACAGTTCGTCGACGCTCACGGCAACGTCGCCCCATCGGCGCCTTCGACGCGTTCGCGCTGCGCCTCTGCCAAGGGGCCGAATTTCTTCGCAAGTAGTTGGGCGCTTGGCTCGCACTCCCCGTCGCATGCC
>JAAFHJ010000495.1 GCA_013298325.1 Myxococcales bacterium
ATCGACGACGTCGAAGGCTTCTGCCTTGCCGTTGGCAAAGGTAACATATCGAAGTTGCTCGGAAATGCCGTCGACGTAGGTGACGTGGTAGGTGCCGGCCCCGTCGATGAACAGGGAGGCGCCGATGCCGGTATCTCCCGTGTCCTTCGCGGTGCCGCCGGAACGCGAGCCGGTCTCGCCGTCGAGGATCGTCGCGGTCCACTTGCTCGTGTCTTTGGTGAAGGCGACGAGATTGCCGTGGACACGGTCGTAGGCAACAAGGCCGATCCCCTTCGGGCCGACCGCCGAGGCGACGTAGGTCCCGGAGGCGTTCGGATAGGCGACGATGCCGTCGTTCGTTGCGACGTCGACGCAGGTGGCCGCGCCGGCGGTCGTCACGCACGCCTTGCCCGAAGCACAGGCCGGCTGGCAGCCGGTGACCGTCTTCGTGCAGGCGCCTGTGCTCTTCACGCAGACGTCGCTGCCGCTGCAGCTGACCGAGCCGGCGACGATTTGGCACGGGCCCTTGTCGTCGAAGGCTACGTCTTCAAAGGAGAAATCGCCGGCACTTGACGGCTTGTTGCTCTTCGCGCGCGCAAGAACGACCCGCGATTTGGTCCCCGTCGCCGTCGCTTCGATGACCTGGTACGCGATCGCCGGCTTGCCGCCGTCGAGGACCATTTTTGCGTAGCGGCCGACTTCCGCCTTCGGGAGCTGCTGAACGACGAAGGAAGTCCACTTGCCGGTCGCTGCAACGCCGTCCCGCGTGGCAAATTTCAGGGAACCGTGCGTCGCGTCGAAGTAGGCGACCATCGGGACGCCGTCATCGGCGAGCTGCATCGACGTCCACTGGCCGACGTCGTCGCCGCTCTCGGTTTCCCCTTTGCGCCAGCCGGTTTTCGCGTAGTCCGAGCAGCCGGCGGTGCGGGCGCCGACGCCGTCGACGGTCTCCCAGGTCGTGCGGCCGCGGCCGAGGTCGTACTTGCCGACGACGAGGTCTCCGTAGAGGAAGCTTGTGCCGCTGATCGAGGTTGCGAGGTCGCCATCGTTGTAGCCGGCGACCCAGACGGTGCCATCCTTTGCTTTCGCGACCGACGTGTATGCGCCGACGAGGCCGGGGGCGAGGTCGCCGACACACTCGCTGTTGCAGTCGGTTCCACACTCGGTCGTGGTTTCGTCAGAGCCACAGCTGCACGCCTGCCCGGAAGTTGCGAGAATTGCGAGACTTGTGGCTGCGAGGAGCGAGCTGAAGAAAGGGCGTGTTGCGCCGCGCTGGGAGAGGCGCCGGCCTAAACGTGCCACCGGGGGGCGGACGACGGGGTTCGCCGAAGCCGCGCCACCGGCCGCGCGGCGCCGGCGACGGAGCGCAAGGGCGATGCCGCCGAGCACCATCGGGAGTGCGCCCGTCGAGCTCGGGAGGTCGCCCATCGTCGTGCAGCCACAGCCGCTTCCGGAGGCGGTCGCGAGCGTTGCATCGGGCCGTCCGCGCACGAGTTGTTCGTGAATTTCTGCGAGGTTCCCGTCTTCGTCCACCGCTTCCACGTCGATTGCCTCGGCGCCGCCCGCGTCGATCGGTTCGAGGAGGTCGGCGGTCTGCCAAGCGCCGAACTCGGCCGCCGTCGCGAGCTTCGTGCGGACCTTCACCGCCTTCGCTTCGGAGACGAAGTCGGTGGCAGCTACACGGATTTTGCCGTCGCCGCCGCGATCCACGGTCACGTTCGGCGCCAGCGCGTCGATCAAGAAGGTGACCTCGGCGGGGGTCGAGTCCTCACTCGCCGGGGCGCCGTGCTTTCGCGACGCGATGCGCACGCGGTGCTTCCCCTGCATCCAGAGTGCGTCGCCGACGATTCGAATCGTCGGATCGGTCTGCCATTCCGAGGGGGTACCGTCGTCCAGGATGTAGCTGTACTCGGCGCCGCTTGTGAACGTCGACGTCGCCAGGAGCGTCACTTCCGGCGCCTTGGCAGGGTCGATCGTGAGGACGTTCATGTGGGCCTTGTCGACGGTCCGCGCCACGAGCTTCGCGGTGGTATCCCCCTCGGGGACTGCGTTCGACGAGACCGACAAGTTCGCGAAAATACCGATAAAATCGTCGCTGTCCTTCGTTAGTTTTCGGATCCCACCATCGGGGATGGTGAGGTTGAGTCCGAAGCTTTGGAGGGCCGCCGAAAGGTCGATTGGCGAGAATCCGCCGAGGAGCTGGCTGGCGAAGCCGGAGATGATCGACGTTAGCCCGCTTGCGATCGCCTTCGGGTCGTCGGCGAGGAGATCGGCGTTCGTCACCGTTGCGTTTGCGATGGAAATCTTGCCGAGCGTCGGCAGGAGTCCGCCGTTCGGGTTCTTTGCGTCCTTCTTCGTCGTCAGATTGATCGGAAGAGAGATGTCACCGGTGTAGGTGAATGCCCGAATGAACCGGTCGTAGCTCCACACGTAGAGATCGACGGAGAACTTCGGGATCGTCACCGTGAGGAGCGGGTCCTTGTCGATGTCGGTGCCGCCGCCGAGCTTTACCGTCGGAGGCTGCTGGGGGCGGGTCGTAATCGCGAGCGGCGCCGGTTTCCCCCCCTTGGTCAGCGAGGCGACCGAGTTGACCAATGCCGAAACAAGTCCGGTATTTAGGAGCGGGACCGAATCGGTATTCACTCCAAGACAGAGGACACCGGAATTGTAGATGTTCCCAAACGTATAATTCAAGAACCGCCCCGAGAACCCGATGCCGACGTGGGGGCCCTCTGGCTCCGACCACGGAGTAATCTTGTCGGTCGTCAATTCCGTCGGAGTCGGAATATCGGTCGGAATCGTGAGTTTCGCCGTCGGCACACAGTTCGAGATCGGCTGCGGGATCACCCCACCGAACATGTGCAAGGTCGCGCCATTCTTCCGAGGGTCGGCGTTCTTGGGGAACGCTTCCATGTCTTTTCCAGCGGCAAATCCGTAGTCGAGGCCCCCCTGGGCGCCGGGCGAAAACGACGCCAAGAGGGCGCCGAGTTCCGTGTGCCCCGCCGTCCCGAGCAGCGTCGGAACGCACTTCGTTGGGGTGCTGGAATAGACGCAGTAGGTCTTGTCGGCGTTCTCCTTGGAGCCGGTCGGGCACGTCGGGGTGACGCCCACGGCCGGCTTGGTGCACGTAAACCCGCGAAGTGCGTTCTTAACTTGGTCGCCGAGCCCGCCCTTCAGCTGATCGACGATGTAGCCTTTGACGAATCCCGAATTGACGACGCCATTGCACACGGAACTCGCAAAGCTGCAGTCTACGCAGATGCGGACTTCACTTTCGCGGATTCCGTCGAGATTGACCGTCGCATTGTCGACGTCGATCTTCGTGTAGCCATCTCGGGGGGCCGTCGTCTCAGCAACGAGCGGGAGGGTGATCGAAACCGGGAGCGGGAAGGGATCGACACTGACCGTCGACCGGTTGCAGCTGCCATTGGATCCGTAGCCAATGTGACCGCGGAGGTCGGCCCCCAGGAAGACGTTCTTCGCCAAAACCGGAGTGTCTTTGAGGACAAGCGGCATGACCGCATCGATCTTGATCGCGTTCGGCGTGACTGCCGAAATGCGAAACTGGGTCTTCCCCAAGTTGATTTCTGCTTTGCACTGGTCGCCGACCGGCCCGTCGGGACAAATGTCAAAGCTAGGGGAGTTCGTCGGCGGAATGTTGAACTCGAGAACGCCCGTCGGGAGCGCAAGAGCCTTCGTAACCAGCGCATTTGCATGCGCTTCCATGAAGTCGAGACCCGGGCGCGTCAGGCGAACGCCGCCCGCATTTTCAACCGCTTGATCGCGAGGAAAACCGCCTGGGAGCGTCGGCGCGCCACAGCCGCCGGTTCCTCCGCTACTGCTGCATGCGGACGCAGCAACGACGGCGAGGGTGGCGAATACAATGCGGGTAAACGGGCGCGTCTGCATAGAAGTTCTCCGAAGCGAGGGTCCGTCCCCTCCGGTTCGCCCTGCGAAGGCCTTCGCGGGGCGACCAAGCCCGGTGGGGCGGGGCGCCGGGGCAGCATGGCCGAAACCGCGCATGTTGTCAGCCGCGATTGCGACGACATACTGCGTCATTGGTGCGATTGAAGGCGGCGTGAGACCGAGGAAAATCAGGCACGTCGTGCCCACACGCCGC
>JAAFHJ010000496.1 GCA_013298325.1 Myxococcales bacterium
TCCGTGAAGCGCCCGAGGCGGCAATTTCTCAGCACGAAGCTCAGATTTTGGTCCTCGGGGCACGTGGGGCAGCTCTCGCGATCGCCGACGGACGCCGTTCGAACGAGTACCCTTCGCTCGCATCCGACTTCCGCGCACTTCTTACGCGCGTGTTGGCCCGCCCGATGACGGCGTGAACGGCAGCGGGTTTCGAGGACGTCCCGCGACCATTGACCTACGGAAGGGTACTAGGTAGTACCCTTCAGCATGGAAGCGCTCCACCTTCGGCAGGACGCAGGGTCCGACCTGCTCGCCGCCATCGACCGCTCGTTTCGCACGCAGGCGATGCCGCTGAGCGCCTTTGACCGGGCCGCCTACTTCCTCGCGCGGCGCGGGCTCGCGGACGCGGAGGAGGCCTTCGCCGCCGCTTGGGCGGCTCCGCCGACCGAGTGGGGCCTTTTGGGCGGTCTCGGCGCGTACGGTCTCCTTGCTCGGGCGCTCTACCAGGAGACGCGTAGCGCAGGCTACGACAAGATCGCCAATCAGATCGCGGAGCTCGCCGCCATCGAACTTGAGACCGACGGCGCCGATCTTCGGACGACGCCGCTCGGGCTCGCCACCGGGCTTTCCGGCCTGGGACTCTTTGCCGTCGGCGAGCGGGGGACAGCGACCGGTCGCATGCTGCTCGACACGCTCCTCGGCCGGTTGGTGGAGGTCGCCCTTGTGGAAGATCCCCACCCATGGCAAAACGACGGCGGCCCGCTCCCGCCAGGCCTCTTTGACGGCGAACTCGGAATTCGTGCGTTTCTCTCCCAAGCCGCCCCCCTCGACCGCCGCGCCGCCTCGCTCTTGCGCGTGACCGACGAGAGCATTGCCCGAAAGACCGTCTCGATGGCGGGGGCGCTCGCGCTGCTGGAGGGTCCCCCGTCGTCCGCGGACGGTACCGCCCGCCACGAGCGTTTTGGCCTTGGCCACGGCGCGCTCGGATGGTTCACGGCAACCCACGACCCGTTTGTCTCTGGCGGTGGGGCCGGGTTGGACACCCCATTTGTCGCCGACCGCGGGGCCGACGGCGAAGGCCGCAATGAGCTCTTCCTGATGACCGCCGGCCGCGAGTGGTCCTTCCTGGAGGACGCCGACGTCTCCCTGCGGACCGGCACCGCCGGCTTTGCTGTCTGCTCCATGATGGAACGCCCCTTCGACTACGCGACGACGGGCGCGTTGATCGAACGGTTGGAAAGCCAGCTCGACGGCGAAGGCGTGGATGATACGAGCTTTTTTGACGGTCTGTCCGGCGCCGCGGCGACGCTCCACGCCCTCCACACCGGCACGCGCGGCTGGTGGTTTTCGCTCCTCGGCTACGCGACCGACGCCGAATTGACCGTCGGCTAACGTCCCGCCGACGCCGCCGATCCTGACGAGGCAGGAATCCACCGCGGGAGCTCCCGGTCGAGCGCCCAGGGGAGGACGGCGGCATGGGGATCGCGGCCGAGGTCGAGCTCGGGGATCTCTTCGGTTGCCACGTAGCGGCACGTCGGCAACAGCTCGCAAAAGCTTCGAAAAGCGGCGGTATCTCGCTTCCAATGGCGCTCGTGAACGAAGGTCACGGGGCGGCGGAGGGCGAGCGCCTCCAGGGCGTTGTCGGTCTTTTCGCCGAGGCAGCTGTCGACGGCGAGGAGCGCGGCCGGCTCGGTCCCCCCCGCGCTGAGGATGCCGCCTTCGGGATTGCAGCCGCCCGCGCTGTGGCCGACGAGGAAGACGCGGTCGCGAGCGACGCGAAAGCGGCCGGAAAGGGAGGCCTCGGCGCGGTCGAGGAAGGCGCCCAGATCGAAGGCGGGCCACATCGACGCGGCGCCAAGCGCGTAACGGGTGTGGGTCGGCGCGAGCAGCAGAAATGGGCCGATTTTCTTCGAAATAACGAGCTGTCGGAGCGCGGGGCGGAGGTCCTCGGGGCCGCCATCGAGGCGCGGGTACGTGTGCCCTTTTTCATTGAGCCCGTGGAGGAAGACGATCGTCGGCAACGCGGCTCCGATCGGGAGCGCGGCGCCCGTCGGGACCCACGCCAGCGATCCGGGCCCGTCCTTCGAGTAGAGGTAGCGCTTGTGCTCGAAGGTGAAAAACTTTAGAAAATCGGTAGGATCGGTCGCTGCACGGACCTGCGCCTCCGGCGAGGTGCCCCCCTCCCAACGCTCTGGCCACTCCGCTTCCGGCGGCGGACCGTCCGCGCGGGCGGTCGCAACCGACGACGCCAGAACGACGGGGATCGCGACGCGAAGGGAACGCATAAACCCCGCCATCGTTCAGTGGCGTTTCGCTTTGATCCGCAGCGAAAGCGAGACGGCGTCCTTGATCAGGTAGTCGGCCTCACCGTCGAAGGTAATTTTGAAGTCTTTGCGATTGATGGCGAAGTCGGCCTTCGCTTCGAGGAGGTCGGCTCCGACGGTGATCTTCACCGGAAAGGAGATCCCGCGCTTGACGCCGTGGAGCATCAAGTTGCCGGCAAGCGTATAGGTTCCGCCGACTTTCGGATCGACGGTGCCTACCGGTTTCAGGCTCGTGCTCTTGAAGGTCGCCGTCGGCATCTTCGGCGCATCGAAGAAATCGGGCGATTTCAAATGGGTATCGAGCTTCTCCGAGTCGGTCTTCAAACTCGCGATCTGGAGCGTGACTTCGACGGAACTCGCCGAGATGTTGTCCGGCTCGAAGGTGAGTTTCCCCTCGTGCTTGAGGAACGATCCGTTGTGGCTGCCGGTCGCGCCGGCGCTGTAGAAGCCGACCGTCGTGTTCGCCGGCGAGAGGGCGAGGACCTCCGCGACGGCCGGCGGCGGGCCTGCGTCGACGGTCGCCGACGCGCTCCCAACCACGACCGAGGGGGCCGCTGACGGCGTCGGCTTCGCGGAGACCTCCTCGATCGCCTCACCGACGGCAGCGGCCGGCGCCTCTTCCTTCTTTTTGCAGCCGCCAACGGAAAAAACGGCGGCGAACAGCGCCGAGGCGACGGCAAAGCGAAGGGTACGGGTCATCGCGGCACCGTGCCCAAGTTCCGCCGTCCCCGCAAGGCGAGCTCGAAGGGAACCGCCCTCACACGAAGGCGCGGACGATCTTGTGGATGTCGTCGTCGTCGAGAAAGCTCTCTTCGATGGGCGACTCCCCTTCGAGGAGAGCGCGGAGCTTGTGCTTGGCGTCCCCCCCTTCGATGGCGAGATCGATGGCGCGGACAAGATCGTCTTCGTCGGCGTCCTCTTCGAGCTGAATTTTCTCCTGTTTCAGGAGCGCAGCGGCGAGGGCGATGGCGCCGGGGCTCGGCTCACCGGTCGCTGCCGGGGCCGAGGGGGGCGGCGGCGGCGGCGCGAGGAGCTGGGCGAGGGCGCTCGGTCCACGCGGCTTCTTCGGCTTCATCTTGTCGGCGAGGAGCGCGAAGAAGGCGGGGAGGTCATCGGCGAGCGAGGAGAATCCGTCTTCGAATTCGCCGTCTTCCAGGTAGCCGTAGCCGACTTCGCCGCTCTCGGAGAGGACCAGGACGAAGCCTTCGCCGTCTTCGAGGCCGGTAACCGGCGCGTCGTCCTTCTTGCTGCCCCCTTCCAGGGACTCGACGTAGCCGAAGGGGACGTAGACGTGATCGCCGTCGTCGATCGGCCCCAACACCGCGACTTCTTTCGTCGAAAGGAAGCGGACGCGGGCGTCATCACCGACCGGTTCGCGCTCGGCGAGCACCTTGGCAAACGAGGGGACGGCCCCTTTCGAGCCGTCGAACAGCGTGTAGAGGGCGACTGCAGCCTCGCAGAGGGCGCCGTCGAAGGTTTCGTTGAGGGCTTCGAGGGCTGCCGCCTTCGCGCCGGGCCGGAAGCGCTCACGCTCCTTCGGACACGACTCCACGTAATTTTCAAGCGCCTGCTGGATGCGGGTCGTGAGGGGCTTTTTGGCGGAAGAAGCGGGGGCGGATTTCGCGCGGGAAGCGGCCATGGGAGGGGGCCCGTTAGCGAGTGGCTGCAAAAAAAGGAAGCGCTTCTCGCGTAGCGGACAGGCGGTTGCGGTCCGATTTTTCTGCCCTGCGTCAATCCGCGCCACCGCGCATCCACCGGTGGTAC
>JAAFHJ010000497.1 GCA_013298325.1 Myxococcales bacterium
CTGAAGGAGCGGCTCCGCTTCGTCGCCGGAGAGGCCGACGAGCCCCTGTTCGGCGTGGGCGAGGGCGTCTTCGACGGGGGTCGTTACCGTGACGAGCACCTCCGCTTGGCGCACGAGCTCTTCTGCGCGCGCCACGCCGGTCTTGCCACGCGCCAGAAGGCTGTGTGCCCCTTGGAGGGCCGCCTCGTCGCGGGTCTGGACGGCCAAGGTCTCGAGATCGCTAGCGATGGAGCTGTCGAGCTTCGCGACTTCCTGGGCGACGGCGATCGCTTCTTTGAGGGCGCCGGCGACTCGGTAGCGCTCGAAGGAGCCGCGGAGGGCTCCGACGCGCTCGGTGCCTGCGGGGGCGTTGAACCACCAGCTCCGGAGTTTGTCGGCGACAAGGCGGGCGCGGCCGTGGGCATCGCCGAGGGCGACGTAGGTCTCACGGACGGCGGCGTGGCCACCGTCGGCGAGGACCTCAAGACCGGCGAGGGCATCGTCGGGGCGCCCCAGGTTTTCTGCGAGCAATTTCGAACGTTTGATCGTCAGGTTCGCTGCGTCGTCCTCGTCGGCTTCGACGTCGGCGAGGAGGGCGAGGAGCTCGACGGTCCGCGGGTAATCTTCGACCGCTTCGGTGAGGCTCGCGAGGCGGCCGAGGGTTTCGAAGTCGTCGGCGTCGACGCTGCGGACGACATCGTAGGCTTCGATCGCCTTCTTCTTCTCGCCGAGGCCTTCGTAGAGGTGGCCGAGGCGCAGCGCCAAGTCGCGGCGTTCGCCGGGATTTTCGACGAGGGCGAGCTCTCTTGCGGACGCGTCGGCGGCGCCGGCGTGATCGCCGCGACGCTCGAGGATCGTCGCCAGGGCGGCAAGCGCCGTGCGGCTGGCGGCGTCCATCGATGCGAGGACATCCTGGTAGCGCGCAATCGCGGCCGCTTCGTCGCCGAGCTTTTCGTCGCGCAGCGCCGCTTCGCGGAGGGCGATCGTTGCTTTGGTGGCGCTGTCGGTCGTGGCCGCTTCTTGGCGGCGAAGGAGGGCGACGGCGTCGTCCCAGCGTTCGTCGCGGGTGGCCGCTTGCGCAAGAACTTCAAGGGCTTCTGCGTCGTCGCCGTCGCCAAGAAGCGCACCGAAGAGGCGCTCCGCCCCTTCGTGATCACCGAGTTGGGCGGAGAGGCGGGCGGCGCGGCGTCGTGCGGCGACGCGGGCCTCGGGCGCTTCGAGCACGGTGGCGCGCTTTTCGAGGAAGCTCACGATCCGGTCGTCGAGAGTGCGTGCTTCGTAGCGGGCGAGGAGTGCGTCCGCGTAGGAATTTTCCTGGCGATCGAGTTCGGTCGCCGCCTCGAGCTCGAGGATCGCGCCGTCGTCGTCGCCGGCTGCTCCGAAGTGGCCGGCAGCGCGGAAGAGGTGGGCCGCCTTTGCGCGTGCGTCGGTTTCGGCTTCCGCGCGGCGCTTTGCGGCGGTTGCGGCGCGGGCAGGGGCTCCGGCGGCGGCGGCGAGGCGCTCCGCTTCGTCCCACGCCTTGGCGTCGCCGGTGCGGCCGGCGAGGTCGGCCCAGGTGGCGGCGGCGTTGGTGAAATCGCCGCGTTTTTCCTGGAGGCCGGCGAGGCGGCGCCCGAGGGTCTCGCGAGCGCCTGCGTCCTCGAGGGAACCGACGTGTTCCGCAAGGAATTCGGTCGCTTCGTCGAAGGCTTCCGCCTTCTCGTAGAGGTTGGTCGCCGTCTCGACAGGGACGTCGTCTTCCGGCGTGAGGTTCGAAATTCGCGCCCAGGCGTCGGCTGCGCTCCGGAAATCGTTGCGCTTTTCTTCGTGGAGGCGGGCGAGCTTCTTCTCGAGGCTGATCTTCGCTTCGATGTCCCCTTCGACGGTCGCCTCCTGCTCGAGGAGTTTGGCGACGTCGTCCCAGCGCTGGAGGCGCTCAAGGAGGCGCATCAGCGTGTTGCGCGCCCCTTCGTCGGTGCGATCGAGGGTGAGGACCTGCCGCCACGCGTAGACGGCCCCTTCCGGGTCGCGGAGGTGGGCTTCGCAAAGTCCTGCGATTTCGCGGAGTCGCCCCTTCTTCGTCTCGAGCGTGTCGTTCGTCCCGACAGCGCGGACGCTCGCGAGGAGGACGTCGCGGAGCGCTGCATAGTCGCGCTTCGAGCGGAGGAAGTCTTCGACCCAACCGAGCGCTTCCGCGTGGCTCGGCTCGCTCTCGAGGACGAGCTTGTACAGGTTGAACGCGTCGTCTTTGTTGCCCGATTGCGCGTTCGCGTGGGCCTCGTCGAGCATCGCCTGGAGGCGGTCGAGGGAGACCATCGAACGCCGGGAGGCGCCCGGATTCACCGGCGGCGGCTCGCTCAGTTTCCGTTCCGCTTTGACCGGCTTTGCCGGCTCGACGGCGGCCGCGACCGGCTCTTCCTTCGGGGCGACGACCGGCGCGTCGGGCGTCTCTTCTTTGGCGGCCGCTCCGACGTCGACTTCACTGAGGCCGTCGTTGGGGAGGGGGCCGGAGGCGCCGTCGACGATATCGTCAACTTCTGCGAGCACTTCCTCGGCATCGGCGACCGGTGCCGGCGGTTCCTTCGGCGTCTTCTTGGCGCCGAGGAGTGCTTCCAGGTCGTCGGCGACGGAAGGCTTCTTCACGGGGGCTGGTGCCGGCGTCGGCGGGGCGACGGGAATGGCGGCCGGGGCCGACGGTTCCGGCGGCGGGGCGGCGGCCGGGACATCGCCAACGACTGCGCGCGCTTCGTCGGCGAAGGCGCCGTTCGGATTGGCGGCGAGGTAGGCGGCAAAACGGCTCGCAAGGGCGTCGCGCTGACCGGTTTGGTCAAGAATTTCCCCGAGCGTCTGCAGGGCGCTGTCGTCGCCGGGCAGGATGTCGAGGGCCGCCCCCGCGTAGGCGACGCCATGTTCGCCGCCGTAGGTGCGGGCAAGCGTCACCAGGATCGCGGCGGCGTCAGACTTTTCTTCCGCGGGGACGTCGTTCCCGGCCTGGCTACGATCGAGGATCGACGACGCGTATTCTTGAAGGAGAACCGGATCTTCCGGATCAAGTGTGCGAAGTCGCCCGAGGATCGGCGTCATGCCGTCGAGGTCGCCGAGGCCGCGGCGGACTTCGAGTTCGTCGCGGAGCAGGAGCGCCTGGCGCGCCGGATCGCCTTCAAGGGCGAGTTCGGCGGCGTAGTAGGGGAGGGCGTCGGCGAATTTGCCGAGCGATTTCAGCAGCTCGCGGGCGCTAAAGATCGCGTACTGGCTGTTCGGATCGAACTCGAGGGCACGCCGGTAGTGGTCGACGGCGCGGCTCGGTTGGTTCAGCGGCTCCTCGGCCCAGAGGCGCCCCATTTCTTCATGCATTCCCGCGACTTCACCCCGAAGAGCTTCATCGGTTTCTGCAAGACGCCCGAGCGCGGTCGCACGGCGCTCAAGGAGGCCGATCAGCGCCTTGGCGTCCCCTTTTTCGCGATACATTTCCGACAGTTTGTCGGCAGAACCTCGATGGGTTGGGTCGCGCTCGACGGCCGTCATGAGAAGACGCGCGGCGCGGTGGGCGTCGCCGATGGTCTCTGCCCAGACGCTTGCCGCTTCCGTGAGCCAATGGGCCGCGTAGGCAGGGTCGGTCGTCGCACCGCCAATACGCTCTAAGAAGCCTGCGTACCCTTCGGGATCGCTCTCCCCTTGGGCGTGCGCATGGCGCAACGCCTCCTCATCATGAGGGTTTTCGACAAGTCGTTGGACCAACGATTCGAGGGCGCTCCAGTCCATGGCCATGGGCCGCGCACGCTACATGGAAGCGATGGAAACAACAATCGTCGTTGTGCCGCCAAAACAATCGGTTTTTCGCGCATCGGCCGAAATAGGAAAAGCGGCCGATCCCGGTTTCGGGATGGCCGCCTTCGTGTCGCGTTGCGAGACGCTAGTTGAGCACTTCGTAGCCGCCGGCGGTCGGGACCGGCTTGCCGGTCGGCTTCGTCGTCGCTGGTGCCGTGCCGCCGCTCGATGTCGCCTTGATCGGCTTTGCGCTGGCACTCGCCGACGGGACCGCGCTGGCGGTCGGGAGCGAGTCGGGCGTGAGGACCTCGACGGGCGGGATGGTGGTGTCGTTCT
>JAAFHJ010000498.1 GCA_013298325.1 Myxococcales bacterium
ACGTAGCCGAGGCGCTCCGGTGTGTTCGCGTTCGACGGGACGTAGAGCTTCAAATACTTCGTCGACGCCCACCCCTCGAGACCGTGATGAGAGACCCTCAAAAAGGTGTTCTGGGGGACGCCATTGGCGACGACAACGACCACCGAGCCGAGCGGCAGGACGCGGAGCACGTTGTTCGTTGTGCTGTCGGGCGCCGAACGGAGATTGAGATCGGAGGTCGTCTCGAGCTTCGTCCCTGGCGCGTAGAGCTGGTTGGCGGGTGGGCCAGCGTCAACGGGGCCGGAATCACTTGCAGATCCGGCATCGACGGGGGCTCCGGCGTCGGTCTCCGGGGGCGGCGTGTCGTCGGCGGGATTGTACGTCGGCGGATTCTCGTCGGCGCCGGAGAGGAGCGTCGGATCGTCGTGGGGGGCGTCGGTACAGGCGAGCGCGAGGGCGGTTGCGAGCAACGGGGCGACAAAAGCTAGCAAACGCGCTCGATGCATGTTGCACGCGACACTACCCGGAATCGGGACCGCCGCCAACCGGATCGACCGACCGCCGGCGCGCCAAAATCACTGCATGCGGATCGCTTTGTACGCGCTCGCCGCGGTGCGGAGATCGTGCATCACGCCGAAGGAGCAGCCGCGCGCCTCGTAGACCCACATGTTCCCCCAGGGATCGCCGCTTTCGACGAGGAAAATGTGCCCGGCGGAGGAGGTCCGGTAGACCAGTGCGTCTCCAACCACGGCGCGATCGCGGGCGACGTCTCGCCACGCGTATTTGTTCTGGTGATTGTAAAAAGTATCGGTGCTGTACGGATGGGAGTCGACGGTCACATTCGTGTTTGAAGCGGGGACTTGCCAGATCTTTGCGACGTAGCCTGAGCAGTCGGCGCCGTAGGATCCGCTGTAGGTGCAGCTTGGGCAATTGCCCGAGCAACTCCCCTTATTTGCCGACGTCGGCCCGGTCGTCAGCCAGCGGCCGTGCCCCCACCAGTAGCCAAAACCGACCGCAGGCTTGGCACGTGCCACGTAGTCGAGCTGATTGGTCGTGCCCGTTGGTGCCGGCGTGTAGGCCTCAAGGTACTTCGACGACGCCCAACCGACGAGGCCCGCCTGATCGACCTTCACGAAGGCGTTCTGGGGGCGCCCGTCGACCACCACGACCACCGTCCCTGTCGGCATCACGCGGAGGACGTTTGACGCGACGGCATCGGGGGCGCTGCGCAGATTGAGGTTTGCGGTCGTCTGGAGCTTCGTTCCGACGGCCCACAGCGCAGCAATGCCGCCTGCGTCGGCGGCGGGGCCGGCGTCTTTCACGGAACCGGCATCGGGACGCGCGGCGTCGGTCGCTGGTGCGGCGTCGGCGACGGGATCGACGGAGTCGTCCACGGCATCGTAGGTCGGCGGGTGGTCGTCAACGCCCGAAACGAGCGAAGGATCCTCGGTTTCGTAGGTATTTCCGCACCCTGCGAGGGGAGCTACCAGAAGCAGAGAGGACGCGGCGACGGAGAAGAGGGCCGAGGTCGGTGCGCGCATGAAGGATTGAAGATACCTGAAACGGAAAACGCCGCGAAGGGGATTCGCGGCGTTTCAACGTTTGTTTTCTCGACGAAGGGGCGTTACTCGGCGGCCGGCTCCCGGCACTGACGGTCGAGCGCCTCGAAGGCCTCCTGCAGGCTTCCGCTCCCGGCGCGGTCGGCGAGGGCGAACGGGACGTCCGACGCTTTGCAGGCGGCGACCACTTCATCCGCGTTGCTGTGGCCGGTCAGCCCTTCAAGCAGGACGACCGCGCCGATCTTGCCGCGACGAATTCGCTTGGCGATCGCGGCGGTTGCGCGCGGCGCTCCGTGGTAAATCTCGTGCCATTCGGGCTCAAGGCCGAAGCGGTCGCGTACGAGCGTGAGCTTCTCTTCGACACGGAGACCGCCGACCAGGAAGAGCGGGGCTTCGGCGAGGCGCGCCCGGAGGGCGTCCAACACGGGCCATTCCCTTGAGTTTTCAGACTTCCGTTCACCGGGGGCGGAGTCGTCCGCGCGCGGGATCGGCTTCGCCTCTAGCTTCGGCTCGCTCGTGGCGACGACTTCCTTCTTTTCACGGACCGGAACGACGGCGGTCGTCGCTTCCACGTCTTCGTCAAAGGCCTGGACGCGGCGGCGCGCCTCACGGGCTACGCGCTCCCAATCGGCGCGATGATCACGCGAGAGACCCTTTACGAAGCCGGTGACGCCGAGGTCGCGGCGCAAACCACCAAGGCGACTGATGGCGCCGTCGAGGCGGCGGTGAAGGGCGTGGGTCGGCGGGACGCGCTCCATGGCGAGGCGTGCGTCGGCGACGAGCGCTTGGAGGAGCGGTTCGAGGCGAAGAACGTGCTGGGACTCGAAGTCGGTCTCGGCCATTTCTTCCAAAAATGTACGAGCATGCTCGAGTTCCGCCGGCGTCGGATCCGGATAGATCGGCGCGCGTGGGGAGGGGCGGGAGTCGAGGAGGATCGTCTCCATGCGCGTCACCGACGACTCGCCAAGAGCGGGCGCTACGAACACGGGCGGTTCGCTCAGTTCGGTCGTCGCCGCGACAACAGGGAGCTGGAACTGGGCCTGGAGGAGCTCAAGGGCCGCCTTCAAGTGTTCGACGGCGCCGGGGAGCGGATCGGCGGGGGGCGTAACGGAAAGCGCTGCAAAAACGGGGGCCAGGAGGGCGCCTTCCGTATGGGTACGCAACGCCGCTTCGTAGTGGTCCAGCGCCTCCCGGACACGGGCGACCATCGCGACAGGGGGGACGAGCGCGGCGTGGGCCCGGGCATCGAGGTTCGCGCGGAGCTGTTCGAAGAGGGAGTCGCTCATGGAGATTTCGTGGGGAGGTTCGGCGAAACGGAGGAAGAGGGGGCAGGACCGGTGCCGACGGCACGATCGATCCGCCGAGGCAACGCACACGCGGTGGTTGCGGGAAAAGGGCCGCTTGCGTCGAATCGACGGGAAACCGGAATCCGACGGTGCGGACTCGGAAGCAGGGTTGTCCCTACACGATTTCTTCGAGATCGGAAGGGAAAAGCCATTCCGGCCAACGCGCGCCGCCCCGTGAATCGCGTTACATTCGCCATTCCGCGGGGAACGGCGGCTTTGACAGGGCCCCCTTCAATCGCCATAAAGCAGTTGACTGACGCTCGGGAATTCACGACCGTTCGGGAGGTTCCGTGTGTCGCTGTTCCGACCTGGCGCGTTCCCGCCTCGATTTCGAACTCTTTTTGCTACCGCGATAATGCCAGTGTCGGCCCGAGCAGGGCGCCTGCACGGCAAAACCGCGCGCACCTCCGCTTCGCTTGAAGTAGGTTCCCGCCGATGGCGAACACGGGCGATGCGTCGAAGGCTCGGCGGCGGAACCGCGCAATTGTCGGGGGGGCGCTTGCTGGCTTGGGCGCCGCCGGGCTTGCCCTTGCGCTCCTTCGTGGCGATCGACCGGTGACGAAGAAGCCCGGGACGCGGTCGTCGGAACGGCCGGCATCGTTGTCGGCGGTCGACGTTTCGCGGGCGCCGTCGCCGCCGGTCGTGCACCCGTCCCCGGCGGAACAGCGCGCCGAATTCGTAAAATTTACCTGGGGATCCAGCAATGGCGCTCTTGGAAGGACCCGCCCCGACGAGGCGAACCCGGAGGGGCCAATGAGCGTCGCGCCGCTCCCGGGGGGCGGACTTCTCATCCTCGATCAGGTGAACGGTCGCCTGGTACGTGTCGACGGGAAGGGGGCCGTTGTCGGCACAAGCGCCATGAAGGTGCGGTCCCCGCAAGATGTGGCGGTTGCGAAGGACGGCACCGTCGCCGTGCTCGATCGCCTTGGCGACAAAGGGGTCGAAATCATTGGCGCCGACGGTCGTTCCCGGGGCGTGCTCCCGCTCGAAGGGAAGGGGATCCCGGAAGGGGGCGGAACGACGGGGCTTTTCGTCGACGATGCGACCGGGAACGTG
Organism: Myxococcales bacterium; assembly: GCA_013298325.1. Classification (GTDB taxonomy): domain Bacteria; phylum Myxococcota_A; class Polyangia; order Polyangiales; family Polyangiaceae; genus JAAFHJ01. Next base: position 3,941 of record JAAFHJ010000498.1, read on the forward strand.
TTGGTCGAGCGGGAGCACGGCGTCCTCACGGTCCTCGGGAAGACCGACGGCACCACCAGCGACGACCGCACGACGATCCCCGGTCGCCCGAGCCGTGACGGAACCGCTTGGCTTTCTGCA
>JAAFHJ010000499.1 GCA_013298325.1 Myxococcales bacterium
CGTTTGATTTTCGGCTTTGATTCTCGGCTTCGATTCGCAGCCTAGCTGTTGCCGTGGATCGCCCTGAGACACGTCGCCAGGATCTTTGAAGCGCCTGACTTTCTGCGAAGAGAGTCAGGCGTTTGTCGTTTGTCGGCACCGCATCCGTCGGCACCTCGCTCGGGAGCAGAACTCGTTTCAGCCGCCCGCGCTCGTATAGTTGCGAAGGGCGTACCGAAAGAGCGCTCGCGAAGCGACGAAAGCTGCGCACGCCCCCGCGGTCGCGATTCCCAGCGATAGCAAAGGGAGCTTTCCCGTGAGCGCCTCGACGGGGAAGTTTGTCATCACCGCGAAGGGGAGCACGTAGGTGAAGAGCACCCGAACGAACCCCTTAAAGACGTGGCGGGGCCAGCGCGCTCCGTCGAAGATCGACGTGAACAAATACACAAGGTTGTCTGCGCGCACGACCCAGAACGCCAAGCTCGCGGCAACCGTGAAGATCGCGAACAGGTAGACGACCGCCCCCGCAAACGCCACCAACGCCGACGCCACCTGGATAGGCGACGGGTGGATGCCGTCCCGTGCGAGGCCCGCGACGACAAGCGCGATCCCAGCGATCAGGTTGGCGCTCCGCCACGGCTCGATGCGTTCCGTCGAGAGGAGGAGCTGAGCGTCCCGCGGGGCGAGGAGCACGAAGTCGAGCGTCCCCTTTCGAACGTGTTCGACGAGGCGGTTCAAGCTTGGCGTCACCGCCGTCTCCAGGACGCCAGTGAGAATCGTAAACACGCCGACGACGGCGAGCGCTTCGCCGAACGACGCACCAGCGACCGTCGTACGATCGCGATAAGCGACAAAGAGCGGAGCGATCGCCGAGCCGGTCCAGAACAATTCCAGGAGTGCGTCGACGAAGAAGTCGGCCCGATACTGGAGCTTCGCAAGAAACGCGGCACGAACCTGGGCGCGTACGACCGCCCATGCACGACGCCCCGCACGCCCCGGACGGGAAGGGGGGAGCGCTCTCATCCGCCGACCGCCTCGAAGCGACGCAACCCCCGGTGGAACGCGGCGAACGCCCCCGCGAGCAAAAAGACGGCAAATACAGCCTGTTTCGCGACGAGGAGCCAGGCGGTCTTGCCGTCGTAGCCGCTCACGAGGAGCTCCACCGGCACGCCGAGCTGGTAGCGGAACGGCAGGTAGTCGAGGGCTTCCGCAAGGCGACGTGGGAAGAGGGTGACCGGAATGAGGTACCCGGAGAATACGAAGAAGATCGCATTGTAGGCGTCCATGATCTTCGTGGACTGGTTCGTCCAGAACGCCAAGGAGCCAAAAATGAGATTCAGGGAGAAGGTGCAAATGAATGCAAGGAAGATCGAGACCGGGAGCGCGGTGAGGACCGCCACGTGGGTCGTGAGCTCGGCGCGCGCATAGACGGCCAACGCCGTCCCCGCGCCGGCGAGCGCGACGGCGCCTCGAAGCGGCACGTACGCGAGCTGTTCCGTCGCCCACGGGAGGAATGGATGCACCGGGCGGAGCAAGCGCAGCGCGAGGGTACCGTCTTTGATTTCCTGATTGATCTGCCAGGCGGCCCAGGAGCCACAAAGCTGTCGGATGAGAAAGGTTGCCAGAAAGTAGGCGACGACCTTCTGCCCCCCAAAGGGGACGCCATCGGCGCCGATCAGCGTCTTCTCCTCGGTCACGGCGCGCCAGAGGACGAGCATCACGAGAGGCATCGTTGTCGCGAGGATCCAGACGAAAAGCTCGGTCCGGTAGGCCAACGCCTCCTTCCAGCCGGCGACGAAGAGCGCGCGAAGCAGCCGGATCGTTCTCACGCTACAGCTCCTTACCGTTGCGATCGCCGGGGGCGTTCAGGAGGTCTTGGAGGACGCGCTCAAAGGGGGGATCGGCCACGACGAGGTCCTTCACCGGCAACGCGGCAAGGAGCAGTTGCAAGCGCTCTTTCACTTCCAATTCGGGAACTTCAATCGTGACTTCCCGGAGCTCCCCGTCGGCGGGCTCGCAGAGGTGCCCCGCCGCCAGGTCTTCGACGGATGACCGGGTGACCGCCTGCGAAAACCGCAGCGTGATCGTCTTCACCGGGCGCACGCGTCGCACGAGCTCTTCCCGGTCCCCGTCCCACACGACGCGCCCGCCATCGATGACGACGATTCGCGGACAGAGCGCCTCCACGTCGGCCATGTAGTGGCTCGTGAGGAGCAGCGTTGCGCCGGTCTCTTCGTTGTATTGCTTCACGAAAGAGCGGACGGCCTCTTCCATCGCGACATCGAGGCCGACGGTCGGTTCGTCGAGGAACAGGTATTTCGGACCGTGGAGGAGCGCGCAGCAGAGCTCACACTTCATCCGCTCCCCGAGCGAGAGCTGGCGGGTCGGCCGCTTCATGGCATCCCCGATCGCGAGGAGCGTGACCAGGCGCTCGAGGGCCTCGCGATAGAAGCGATCGTCGAGATCAAACAGCGCTTTTTGAAGAACAAACGTCTCTTCCGGCGGCAGATCCCAGATCAATTGTTGTTTCTGCCCGAGGACGAGCGCGATTTCGCGAAGAAACGCGTGGTCTCTGTCCTCGGGCCGGAACTCGCCGACACGAACCGTCCCCGCCGTCGGCACGAGGAGGCCGGCGAGCATCTTGAGGGTGGTCGTCTTCCCCGCACCGTTTGGCCCGAGAAAGCCAACACGCTCGCCGGGGGCGACGGTGAAGGAGACATCGGCCACGGCATCGATCGTCGCGTATTCACGGGCGAAAATGCTTCGAAAAAGTGCAAAGCGCCCCTCGCTCTTCTTCGCGACCGAGAAGCGCTTGGCGAGGTGGTCGACGACGATCATGGCCCGTTCGCCTTTACCGCGAACCGCCCGCGAACCGACGCAATAAGCCTACTTGGGGGCGGCGGTGACCGCGACGCGGACCACGCGCTCGCCATCCGCCGGAAACGATAGGGCGCGCCCGACCGCCGCCGTACAGGCGACTGCCGTTTGCGGAATGCCCGCCGTCGTCGACGTCGCCGTGCGAACACTCCCGGTCGCCGTGACGGAAATCGTGAGTGTCGTCGTCCCGCTCACCGACGGGTCGGCGGCCACCGCCTCAGCGATGCACTGCCGAAGGCGCCCACCCGCCGCCTGCAAAACGCGGCGATCGGCGTCGCCGGCCTGCCGCACCGTCACGGTCACCACCCGCTCGGAACGGCCCCCCCCGAGGCGGTCGCCGATCGGCGGCGCGCCGTAGCCGGAATGCATCGCGACGTGCAGACTGCCCTCCGGCGGCAAGCCACCGATCCCGAGGGCACCAATCCCATTGTTCGACCCTGGGTTCGCCGCGAGCAGCTCCCCGATCATGGCCTCCGAACTCGCTGGCGCCGCGCTTCCGGGGGCCTTCGCGTTCGCTACCGCGCTTGGTGTGGTTGACGGTGCCGCGGAAGTGATTGGAAGTACAACGGAATTGTCTGGGGTCCCCGCCGGGGCCGGAGTCGCCGCCGAGGCTGCCGGCGAGCTCCCCGCTGCCGACGCCGCCGGTGGTACCGCTTCGGGCGCTGCTGGCGAGTGGCAGGCGAGGATCCCCACCGCAGAAATCGCTGCGATCACCGTCGCTTGGCGAGTCCGACAAAAGGGGCACGCGTGGTCACGAATATGGCGCAGACAGGTCGGGCACGGGTGAAGCATCGGAATCCTCGTAGTGTTGCAGAATGCAGCTAGCGACGCCCACCGTCGGGGGACCCCGGTGGCGGTGTCGGTGACCCCTGTGGAAGTGGGCCCGCCGTCTCCGGCGACGCCGCTCCCTCCACATTCGCCGGCGTTTGCCGACGGACGGGCCCCGCGTCCGGTGCGCCAGTAAGCCGGTGGTCCGGCGCGAGGCCGTAGGCGGGGGCGTCGTTCCGTGGGTGCCCGAAGCCGGCGTCGGCGGTGAGTGCGGGCGGTGGCGTCGGCCCGCCGTAGACCGCGACCGCGCGCCGCCCGTCGTCCTCCTGATGGCAGCCGGCGAGCGCGATCGCCGCTGCAAGCGGTGCCCACGCGTTGCGGAGGCTGGGCCGCTGGGCCGTGCAGAAGGGGCAGCTGCCATCCCCCTCGTCCCG
>JAAFHJ010000005.1:0-6498 GCA_013298325.1 Myxococcales bacterium
GGGTGACTAGCCCCTTCTCTGGGTCTTTTCGCGTCATGATTTCGGCGACGTTCCCGTGCTGGTCAAACACACCAAAGCGCGAGCGACATTGGGGAAATGCCCCGGCGGGCTCCGTGTCGGTGGTGCAACTCTTCCATGCATCGCCGGAGCTGGTGACGTCGCAGCGCTGGCGGTGGGGGCGGCTCGTGTGGCAGATCGCAAGGTCGAGGGTGTCGCCGTAGGCGAAGGGGCGGTCGGGGGCGTCGTCGGGGGCGCCCCGGCAGGCGACCTGCCACTCGTCCTGGCTGCAGAGGCGCTTCCCCTGCATTTTGCACACTTTTTCCGCAAAGACCGGCGGCGTCCAGACGACCGGCAGCTCGCACGGCTTGTTGGGGAACTCGAAGATGTCGATACAGGTCTTCGCCGCTTCGCCGCGTTTGTGGATCGGAACCATCCCCTCGGCGCCGCACGTCGCCTTCTGTTCGGGGGTTTGAAGCTCGATCCCTTTCAGCCCTTCTAGGCATTGTTTCTTCGAGATCGTATGGAGCGAGAGCGCGCGATTCCCCTGGTTTCCTGCGTTCGCACTCTTGACGTCAAACAGCGTTCGTAGCGTCGCTTGAGTCGCGGTTTCTGCCGAAGGATCACTGGCATGAATATCGAGGAGTGCCAGGAGTTCTTCCTGGGTCGCGGCGTGGCCAGCCATCGGATCCGACGAGGCGGATGCAGGTGCTCGTCCGCCCGGAACCGCCAACAACGGTGAGGAACCGGCGAGCACGGATGCAGGTGCGTCGGGCAGAGCAACCGACGCAGACGGCGCTGGAAGAGAGGCAGGCGCAGGATCGCCGGGCGGCGCGAGGGGACCGGCGGGTGGCGCAGGGGGCAGTGTCGCGAGCGACGGCGGTCCGACTTCCATGGGCGCGCGGGATTGGCACGCGCTCACGATCAGTAGCGCGGCGGAAATGCAGGCAATCGGGCGACCTCCCATGGGACCGCTCGTTGCCAGCAATCGGACCTGCGGGCCTAGTTTCTTGCCGCTCTAGGGCGTCCCACCGGCATCGCCGCACGAAGCTGGCCCGAGACGCCACGCGCCAAATAGGCAGAGCGCAGCCTGGGCACCGTTTCCCGCACCGGCGTCGCCGCCGTCGGTCCCGCCATCGAGGGCGGGGCGGCAGCCATAGGTGCACTGTGCATCTTTTGGAACACAACTGCACGCCTCCCCTTCCGCAGGGGGCGTGGCCGGGCAACGGAAAGAGGCGCCGCCGCGAAAGGGGACCCAGACGCGCTTTGCGCAAACGAAGTAGCCGTAGCCACACGCATCGGCGGCGCAGGTCGTCCCCTCGGGGGCAGCGCAGATCGCCCCCGAGACGATGTTGGCCGGGCAGGCAGTCGTGATCGGGAGGGTCGCGTCGTCGCTCGTGCCACCGTCTTCCGTAGTCGGATCAAGCGCTTCCGACGCCGCACACGCTACGGCAGCCCCAGTCGGCGGAGCGACAAGGAGGAGCACGCGAAGGAGGCGAAAGGGGCGAAAAGTGGGCATCGGAGCGGATGGCGACGGCGCTTTCCGTCGCGGCGGTGGCGCACTATAGAGCGTTTCCCTGGAGCGGTGCGCAGTGCACGCTCCCCGCACGCAGCGTTCGCCCTTCGTCACGCAAGGAGTCTCCGTCATGGCTCAGATCGCGCCCGTCTACATCGTCTCCGCGGCCCGCACCCCGATCGGGAATTTCCAGGGTTCGCTCGCATCGCTCGCCGCCCCGCGGCTCGGTGCCATCGCGATTCAAGGGGCCCTCGCCCAGGCGAAGATCGACGCTGCCGCCATCGATGAGGTCTTCCTCGGCAACGTGCTCACGGCCGGCATCGGCCAAGCGCCGGCCCGCCAGGCGGCCATCTTCGCCGGTCTCGCGAACACGATCCCCGCCGTCACTGTCGGGAAGGTCTGCGGCTCCGGCATGCAGGCGATCGTCTTCGCGGCGAAGAGCATCCTCCTCGGAGACGCCGATGTCGTCGTTGCCGGCGGCATGGAGTCGATGTCGAACGTCCCGTATTACCTCGACAAAGCCCGCAGCGGCTACCGCATGGGGAACGGCACCCTCGTCGACGGCATGATCTTCGACGGCTTGTGGGACCCGTACAGCAACGTCCACATGGGGAACTGCGGCGACAAGTGCGCTGCAGAATACAACTTCTCCCGTGAGGACCAGGATCGCTTCGCCGCTGAGAGCTACAAGGCGGCCCAGGACGCCTGGAAGAGCGGCGCCTTTGATGCCGAGGTCGTCCCCGTTGAGATCGCCCAGAAGAAGGGGGATGCCCTCAAGATCACCCAGGACGAAGGCCCCGGAAAAGGCGGCGATCTCGCGAAGATGGCGACGCTTCGCGCCGCGTTCTCCAAGGACGGCACCATCACCGCCGCCAATGCGTCGCCGCTCAACGACGGAGCCAGCGCCCTCATCCTGATGAGCGAAGCGGGCCTCAAGAAGACCGGCGCCACGCCGATCGCCAAACTCACTGGCTACGCGACCGCCGCCCAGGCCCCCGAGTGGTTCACGACGGCGCCGGCAAAGGCGATGAAGAACCTCTTCGAGAAGACGGGACTGAGCGCTTCAGACGTCGATCTTTTCGAAATCAATGAAGCCTTCGCCGTCGTCGCGATGGCGTGCGCAAAGATCATCGAGATCCCGCGCGAAAAGGTCAACGTCCACGGCGGTGCCGTCGCCCTCGGCCACCCGATCGGCTCCAGCGGCTCCCGCATCGTGACGACGCTTGCGCACGCCCTCGCCCGTCACGGCAAGAAGCGCGGCGTTGCGAGCATCTGCATCGGTGGCGGCGAGGCCCTTGCCGTCTCCATCGAGCGCGTCTGATTTTCTAGAAACGCCGATTGAAGGCGCCCCTCTTCGTTTCCCAACGGCGGAACGTAGAGGGGCGTTTTCGTGACCGTTGCCTCTTCTGCCGCTCGGCGGCACGGTGTACGAGCAGGCGGTGGAACGCTTCTCCCCGACGCTCGCGCGACTGGCCGTTCGCACGCAGACGCCACCTCCGGCGACGCACACGAACTGCTACGCGATCGGTGCCCGTGACGTTCTCCTCGTCGAGCCTGCGCCCGCAGATCCCGCCGAACAGGAGGCATTTTTCGCCTGGGTTTCGGCACTGAAGCAGGAGGGGCGACGGCCGGTCGGCCTCTTCGTCACCCATCACCATCCCGACCACATCGGCGGTTTGGTGCATCTTGCAAATACCCTCGCGCTCCCCGTGTTTTTCCACGAGGAGACGCGCCTGCGCGCCCCCGAAGTCGCCGCGTGGCGCCTCCTCGACGACGGCGATCGCGTCGTCCTCGACGGCCCCGAGCCGCTCACCCTCGACGTCCTCCACACCCCCGGGCACGCCGCGGGGCACCTTTGCTTGTATGATGCACAGAACGGGGACCTCATCTGCGGCGATATGGTCGCCTCCGAGGGGACGATCGTGATCACCCCCGAGGACGGAAACATGGCCGAGTACCTCCGCCAGCTTGAGCGCCTCGATCACCTAGCGGCCGCCTTTGCCCACCCGGCGCACGGCGGCCCGATCCCTCGCGAAGCATCTATTTTTAAACGCTTTATTGCCCATCGACTCGCGCGCGAAGCCAAGGTGCTCGCGAGCCTCGCCCGCTTCCCAGAAGGGGCAACGAATGAAGCGCTCCTCCCGGTCGCCTACGACGATGTCAGCGCCTCCGCGAACCCGATCCCCTATTTTGCGGAGCGTTCCTTGGAGAGCCACCTCATCAAGCTTGAAGAAGACGGAAAGATCACCCGAAGCTCGGGCCGTTCGACCGTGAGGGTTTCGGGATGAATGTGCAGAACCTTCCAGGCGCAACTAGCGATTGTACCAACTGGGATTCCCTGTTTGTGGCGGCGGCGATCCTGTGGAAGGTCCCTTCCGTGCGCGCCGTCGAACTCACCGGGAACGCGCCAACGGTAGCGCCGATCCTCGCCCTCCCACGCCCGGAGCGGGCCGCCTGGGTTGCCGACGTCCTTCGAGAGGCACTGCGCCAGACCGCGCACGATCCGAGGGAAAAATCAAGAGTTCGCCGGATTCCTGCCGCCCGTGTACTCCCAGGGGCGCCACGGATCGACGTCGACGCGCCGACGGAAATGCCGGCCGTTCGGCACGTCCCCGCTGCTCTTTTGCCGACGGAAGCGGCGGCGCGGGCGCTCCTTCGAGACGCGGAGATTCGCGCTGAGCAGCTTCTGGCAAAGGCCGAAGCGACCATCGAAGAGCGGGTCTCTCACGCACTTTATCACGAAAAGGCGCGACTCGCGGCGCTGGCTATTCGCCTCGACACACGCGCAGCGGCGCTCGAAACAAACGCCATTCATGCCGCAGAAGAGCGCCTCTATCCGGTTGCCGCCGCCCTCGCCGAGACGTTAATCGGAGGGACCATCACCGTTGATCCGTTGAGAATTGCTCCTCTTTTGGACCGCGCCCTCGCAGCGACCACCGGTGCAACCGAGGTCTCCATCGTCGCCCATCCGGAAGACGCGGCGACGCTTCGCCCCCTCGTCGGCGACCTCATCACCATCGGCGAGGACGCCTCGCTGTCACGCGGTTCGTTGACGGTGTACACGGAGCGCGGTTCCCTCGATGCCCGACTCTCCGTCCAGCTCCGCGCCCTCACCGACGCCCTCCAGCGAGGTTGACGACGGCCTTGAACCGCTCGACGGGCGGACCCTCGCGCGCCACGGCGCCTTCCTCCTCGCGACGGCGATCAGTGTATTCTTCACGGGGGTGACTGGCAGTGAGGCCGCGAGCAAATCGGCCGGTTATTTCGCAGCGTTCCGGGATCGCACCGCCCTCGTCGACGGACTCGCCTTCGCGGGCGGCCTGCTCGGGTTCCTCCTCGTCCACGAGCTCGCCCACTACGTCGCCGCACGGCTCCACCGGGTACCGGCATCGCTCCCCTTCTTCCTTCCGCTCCCGTTCCTCTCCCCTTTCGGGACGCTCGGCGCCGTCATCCGGATGCGCGGCACCATTCGCGATCGCGCCGCCCTCCTCGACGTGGGGGCGTCGGGGCCGCTCGCGGGACTTTGTGTCGCAATTCCTCTGTATTTGTATGGAGTTGCCCACTCAAAGGTAATTTCTACCGACGGCATCGAAGGGGTCGAGCTCGGCGATTCGTTGCTGCTCAAACTGATGGATCACGTCGCCGCGCCCCACTACGGCGCCGGGCAGACGATCCTCCTTTCGCCGATCGCCTACGCCGCCTGGGGCGGGCTTTTCGTGACGATGATCAACCTGCTGCCGCTCTCCCAGCTCGACGGCGGCCACGTCGCGTATGCCCTCTTCGGCGACGGCCACAACCGACGCGCACCGACGCTCCATCGGCTGCTCCTCGCTTTTTTTGCGGTAAATCTCAGTGCTTCGCTCGTGCGGGATGCGCTTCACGGCGTCCTCCTCGCGAACGTCGGCAACAACGTCGGTCGCACGCTCTTCTGGTTCGTCTGGTTCGAGATGCTCGGCATTCTCGGAGGGTTCGCCCGCGGACGGCGCGCCGAGCAGCGCGAAGACGATGATCCCGACGAAGACAACGAGGACGAGGACGATCGACCGGTGGAACTCTCCCCCCGCGTCCGCGCCGCCGCCACGCTAGGCATCGTACTTTACTCAAGTTTCGCCCGCGAAAGTCACTCGGCGCTCGTTTGGTTGCCGTGGTTCGGCGCGCTCGGTCTGTTGCTCGCCCTGGAAGCACGGAGCGGGCTCCTCCAACCCCACGATCTCCTCGCCCACCCGCCCACGGACGCCGCGAGCAAGCCGCTCGGCGCGACGCGCAAGGTCGTCGCCATCGTGACGCTGGCGTTTTTCGTGCTGCTGTTTCTGCCGACGCCGATGGCGCTTTAGCGAAACAATCTCAAGGATTTGCGGTGCGCGGGACGAGACTTGAACTCGTACACCTTTCGGCACTGGAACCTAAACCCAGCGTGTCTGCCATTCCACCACCCGCGCGCGAAGAAGGGCCATAGCACCCCGCGCGGCGAGATGCAGCCCCCCGAATCGCTCTGCCTATCGGTTCCGAAGCGCGGTATCGTCGGGCGCCAGTCGTCTCGGGGACGGCTCCGCTCGGCGACCTGCGCTCGAATTTCCCTTGGAAATGGCACAGTTCACCGGCGGTCTTCCCCAACCGAACCCCCACGATCGGAGCACCCTATGGACGTCCGCACCGCCGACCTGCAGCGCCTCCCTCTCTTTCGCGGCATCGACGACGGCCAGCTGCAGACGCTGCTCGGCGTCTTCCACAAGGAGTCGGTCCCCGCAGGAAAAACCCTGTTTGAAGCCGGGGATGTAGCGACACATTTGCGCATTCTTCTGAGCGGGACGGTCAAGCTCGTCGAGGACGGCGCCGCGCCGATGCTCCTCCGCCCGATGACACTCATCGGCGAGCTGGGCAGCCTCACTGCCACGCCACGAAATGCGACGGCAACCACCGAATCCTCCTGTGAGTTCCTGGCTGTAGAAGGCTCGCGCCTCGTCTCCTTCTTCGACGCCACCCCC
>JAAFHJ010000005.1:6508-32662 GCA_013298325.1 Myxococcales bacterium
GCCGCCGTCGCCGAGAAGCTCCGTCGCGACAAACAGCGGACCGATCAAATGCGCGCGAATTTGATCAAGACGCAAAAGGCGATGAAAGAGCTGCGTGAATTCGTCTTCGCGAGCCCAGAGACCGCCATCAGTGCGAAGATCTCGGCCGTTCTCGACGAACACATTCAACGGAACCGCCGCGCCGGCTACCGTGTTTCGCCGACAGCCGCCTACCCGGCGAAACTTCGGTTTGCCGACGGGGAAGCGGTCGACGTCCTCGAGCTCTCGAACGGCTTCGTGAAAGTCGCCACCACCGATTTCTCCGACCCGGCCAACGTCGCCGCTGCGCTGATCCTCCCCGACGCGGAGATCCTCGTGTCGGGGTCGGTTGAACGGAAGGAGGGGGGCGCATCCGTCCTGAAACTCGATGCAATCATTGAGGAATACCTTCCGCTGCTCGAGGGGTATGTCACTCAGCTCCAGCTCCTCGACTACGTCGTCTAGCGCGCGCTAGCGGCAGCCACACAGGGCGACCGCCTGCTCCCCTCGGAGCGCGGCCGCCCTTGCTTCTTTGCATTCCGCATCCTCTTCGCCGACGAGTTCGCAGAGTGCCTGCGTCGCACGGTCGAGCGAGTGGGAGGCCTCGCAGCGACGGGGGCAGCTCGAACTCGTCGCTTCCGAGTGCAGGGAGCTTTCGCCAGAAGACGAATCTTTGTCGTCTGTTACGCCCGACTTGGTCGCGCCTCCGGCGGGCGCCGTTGGAGTGGTCGTCGGCGCCAACGGAACGGCAGGCCCCGCCTGGCCGCTCGGGGCCTCCACCAGGGAATCTCCAAGTTCTTTGCGAGCTTGCGCAATCGCTTTTCGTGCCTCCGCAGCATTCTGGGGCGGAGCCGGCGGCGCCGATGCCACCTTGGGGGCTGGAACCTGGGCGCAGGCGAGCGCGCTCGTGGAGAAGAGGACGGCAATCGTCGCGCGGAGCCGGGAATTCATCGCGGTGGAATGGTAGCGTCCAACGCCATGCTCGTGCGCGCTTCCCTACCAGTACCGTTGGTTTTTGGACTTTTCGGCATGCTCGCCTGTTCCGAGGATTCAGCGACCGGCCCCGGTCCAAGCGACGCGGGGTCGATCGACAGCGGCAGTGACGCCGCAAATCCTGGAAAAGACGCCGGAAAGGATGCCGCAACCTCCGGACTTCCGGCGGGCTCGGCTTGCTCCTTCAATGACGATTGTTCCCCGGAACTGCGCTGCGAAGAGAAGACGCTGACCTGCCAACCGGGAGTACGCGGCACCGGAAAGAACGGGATCGACGCCTGCACCACCGGCGACACCTGTGAGAGCGCGCTCTGCGTGGAGGGGCCGACGAACGGGAGCTTCGTGTGCAGCGGCCACTGCTTCGACGACAAGGATTGCGGCAACCAGCTCCCGCGTTGCTTGAGCGTCCCGCAAATCGGCACCTTTTGCGCCCGCGCGGCGACGCCGTGAAGCGCTCCGCGTCGGCAATTTCACTCCTTCTGCTGCTCCCGCTCGTCGCCGCATGCAAGGGGGGCGCTCCATCAGCCAAGTCGCCGGCCGGCGGAAAGTCAGGGGAAACGGCCAACGGTGCAAAAGCGCCGGGCGACGAACCGCGCCTCACCGTCGACAACGGCTCCCTCCCCGGGGCCGAACGGCGGCTGCGCGTGGCGGGAGTCGCTCTTCGGGCCTCCCCGTTCTTCTTGCCGATCGTCGGTTTTGCGCGGAGCGGGCCCTACGCAACGCTCCTGGCAAAGGCAGAAAAATCCTGTGGTTTCAACCCAGTACATGCCATCGATGACGTCGCGTGGAGCCAGGGGGCCGACGGCTGGCTCCTTGTTCTGAAGCCGGCCCTCGGCGAAGACGAAGCGCTTGAGTGCGTCGCGAAGCTCGCCGACGGAACCGTTACGAAGCGCGCCGGTCGCGGATTTGTGCAGACTGCACTCTTTTCCGCAACGGCCCGCGATGGGATCCTCGTGATCGGGAATGACACCGCCGTCGAGGTTTTTCTCGCCGCACCGGCAACGAGCGAAGAGCGACGCGCCCTCCACCTCGAAGAAGGGGAGCTCCTCCGAGGCTCCGGCGCCCTCCCCGCCGATCCGCGGACGCACGTCGAAGCGACCCTCACCTACGGAAAGGGGCGCCCGACCGCCGACGGCAAGGGTTCCGAAAAAGTAGAGGCGCGGATCGGCGCCGAGTTCGACGAAGCGAAGACCGCGGAAGCGCTCGTGGAGCGCCTGGAAGGGCTTCGCGACCAAGCAAAACTAGGGGCAAAGAACCCGCGCTCGCGTGCCGTCCTCGATAGCTTTCATTTTAGCCATCCGGGGCGACGATTCGTCGTCGAGTTTGGCACCCAGGGGGACAAGAAAGCGGTCGTCGAATACGTCGACTTTCTCGTCGGCCTCTATGAACTCTTCGCCGCCGAAGAGGGGAAGGCTCCGTAACAAAACGCTGCGAAAGCGTTAGTTTACGGAAAGATCGGCCGCGTTGGAGGCGACGGTGGCCGGAGGAGCGCCCTGCTCGGCGGCGGTCCCTTCAGCCTCTGCGACGATGCGGGCGACCTCGTCGTCCATCGTACCGGCGAGCATTTTGCCAAACATGACAAAGTCGGCGGCGAGCGAGAAGAGCGGATACTGAAACGTCGCCGGGCGGTTCTTCTCAATGAAGAAATGGCTGAACCATGCCGGACCGTAGCCTGCAACGAGCGCGAGCGGCACGAGCTTCTTTTTGCCGGTCACAACCGCCGTCGCGACGGTGGCGAGCGCGGCAGCGGTACCGACGAAGTGAAGGCTTCGCGTTTTCGGGTCGCGGTGCTCCTTCACGTAATAGGGCCAAAACTCGGCGAACGTGGTCATGCGCGGCTTCGACATACCGACGTGTGTACGCTCGGTTCGAACGCACGCAAGGTGAGTTTTCATCGGTACAAACGGGAAAACCCCCGACTCGGAAGAGTCGAGGGTTTCCAACCACTTACAGAGACCGTTTTCACTCGGGCGAGAAGGTGATCGGGTAGGTAACCATCACCGAGCCCCCTTCCGGCGCCGGGAACGAGAGGTTCGCGAAGTTGCGAACGACACAGGAGACGACCGTCTTGTCCGCGAGGTCCGACCCGGCATCGGAGGTGAGGGAAACGGCGCCACTGCGGTCGATAACGAACTTGGTGGCGATGCGACCGGAAAGCGCCGGATTGTTGCGGAGACCAGCCTCATAGCAGGCGCGGAAGCGGCCATTGTTCTGGCGGACGATGCGCTGGATGACGTCCATCGGGATTCGGCCACCGCTCACTGTCGTCGGCGCCGGACGCATGCTGAACGTCGGCTTGTGGTTGCCGGGCACGCGGTCGCGGCTGTGGCCGGTTCCGTCGCCGTTGAGGCCGTGGCAGCCGCCTGGGGTGGTGCAGGTGCCGATGAGGCCGCCGCCGATGCCGCCGTGGTCGCTGAGGCCGACCCCTTCGCCATTGCCGCCGCCCCCCTGCTCGAGGCCGTTGAGGCCGAGACCGCCGACGCCGAGGCTATCCCCTGCTTCCGGGCCGAACATGTTGCCCATGAAGCTCATCGAGTCGCGCCCCTGGCCATCAAGGGGGGCCCATTCGGCGGTCGGCGCCGACGGGTCAGAGATCATACCGGCGTTCAAGAGACCGATGATACCGGCGTTGCGCGCCTCCGCGAGCGCCTCGGCGCGGGAGAGCTGGGGGTTCGGGTTGTCCTGGGGACCGGCCTTTGCCCAGTGCTTTCCGGTGCTTGCCGCATCGGTCTTCCCCATCATCCCTTCGCTCCCCTTCGCGCGCTCCCCCGCGGCGGAGGCCATGCCGTTGTCGGCGTCTTTCTCCTGCTTCTCTTCTTCGGCCTTCTGGCGTTCCCGCTCCGCCTGGGCGTTGAGCGACTTCTGGAGGGCCTGAACTTGGTCGCGGTCGATGCCTTCTGCGGAGTCGGCCCCCATGTTCGGGACGAAGTAGGCGAAGGACCCGATCACCGCGGCGTGGAGCGCGAACGAGACGCCGATCATCGCGACAGCGCCGGCCGCGATCCCCGACCAGAACGCGGCGCGGGGCTTCTTGCCGGCACAGGTGGCGGTGACGGAAATCGTGAGCTCGGTGCCCGGGAGGGCGAAGGTGCCGGTGGTGCCGGTGGCGAGCGGGAGTTCACGGCTTCCGGCGACGGCGTGAGAGGCAGAACCGCGGGTCGCGAGGGCGTTTTCGAGGGAGTCGGTGCGGTCGCCTTCGGTGAGGGTGCCGGTGGCACGCGCGGGGACGACAAGACGGACATCGTTTCCGAGGACAGCAACAACCGGGAGACGGGCGGCGCCGAGGATTTCTTCGGGGACGAGGTAGTCGTTGGCGTCGCCGAGGACGAAGGCGCGCGGCGGCGAAAGATGCTTCGTGCAGAGGACGTTGTCCCCCCAGCGAACGGTCACCTCGAGAGCGGCGATGTGAGCCTCTTCAACCTCGGTTGCATCCATTTTCGGCGCCGAAGCGACCATCGCGTAACCGGTCTTCGTCGGCTTCGAAGACGCCTCTGCGGCGGGGGCGATGGGGGCGAGGTCGAAGGCGGGGAGGAACGGGTTGATGCGCGAGATTGCCATGGTGGTGCGTCCTTTCGAGTGCGTCGCAAAACGGTGCCGCGCACCACGAAAAGGCGCGCGGAAGTCGGCTAGAGGCGCTTCTGCAGCGCCCGTGGAATCGTCCCGAAAAAGCTGGGTCGCTCGCAACGAGCCCCCCATTTTTTGCGGCATCCGTTCGGCGCCGCATTCGGTGGGCGGCATAGAGTCGCCTTCGAGGAAAAAGTTCCCGAGGGCAGGACACTTTTTTCGAGATTCGCCAGAATACCGAATTTACGTACTAATTCGACTCACGACTGGGAACGGACGAGGACGCGCCGACCGGTTCGGAGGACGGAAGCGGCGCCACGTCCGTCTTGGGCCGCGGACGGACGACGTTCTCCGGCTTCTCCTCGACGATGCGCCCTTCCCGATAGTGGAGGATGCGAACGGCGACCGTCGGTCCTGCGTGGGGGTGAATCCAAAGAACCGCGGGATCGAGGTCGCGAACGGCGCCGGGGGCGTTTCGGCCGGTCTCCGCGTGAAAGCGGACCGCGAGCGTAGACGCGTTCGCCGAGCCCGAGTCGTGGAGGACGGTGATTCCGCACTTCCTGTCGCCGCTGCATGCGGCGGCAACGACGAGTGAATCGCCGGCGACTGGCGTCCACCGCCAGGCGAAATCAACGCGGACCTCCGCGCCGAAGGCAGGTGCGAGAGCGGCAACGAGCGGAGTCTTTTTCAAATCTTCCGGAGAGATACGCTGGAGACCAAGGACGCTCTTTGGTGCAAGGAAGGGCGCTTCTGGCTCCGAATCGCTGGGGGAACGGCAACAGCGGAAGCCGACGTCCGAGTAACGGAGCCGGTGGGGGCGACCGAGGCCATTTGCGCAGCGCCCGACGAGGGGGGCATCGGCCGCATTCCCCCCTTTCAGCACGCCGAGCGCGGCGTCGACGGAGCCGCGATTCCAGTCGGTCGACGTCCACTCCCAGGGGCCGCCGGCGAGTTCGTGGACGCCGGTCGTTGCGACGCACTTTTTCCGATCGCCGATGGGCGAAAACAGGGCGCGCGCGGCAGCGCCGCCCGTCGGCTTTGCGATGATACTTCGCCCAAGATCGCAGATTTCCGGCTGGAATTCGCCTGCACCGCGTTCTTGGTTCGACCATGGATAGGTCGCTTGCTCCGGCCCCTTGCAGGCGCGCTCCCACTCGGTCGCCGTGCAGAGCCGCTTCCCAACGGCCCCGCAGGCAGCTGACGCTTCGTCGCGGGAAACAGCAGTGCGGGGCATAGCCCCACGTTCGTTTGGGTACGGGAACTCGTCGATGTCGAAGGCTGGAACGGTCCGCGCGACGCCGGGCGCTTCCTCTTCGGCGACACGCGGAACGGAATCTGGTGCCGTTCCAAAGCGAAGCTCCCCGGCAGAAATTCGAATCATTCCAGGAAGTACACCATGACTCCCGCGCGCGCCTCCCCCGGCGTCGCGGCCGGCTCCGCCGTCGCTGGTCCCCTTCGCGCGGTCGGCGAGCCCGCGTTCGAAGGGGGCGCGCTCCGTGCATCCTGCAGCCAATACGGCAACAGCAAGGAGCCACGATCGCGTCATTCGCTCTTCGAGCCGGTCTCGGGGTCGCGGAGACCAAGCTCCTTCATCTTGAGCTGGAGCCCCTTGCGACTAATCTTCAGGAGTCGTGCGGCGTGGGTGACATTCCCGTGGGTCTGGAGGAGCGCGCGGCCTACGAGGTCCCGTTCGAGGCGGACCATGGCGTGCTTTACGTGCTCCTTCAGCCCAGAATCTGCAGGAAGTGCGAGAGTTTCCCGTGTCGGACCGGCCTCGGGAACCTCGCTGGTTCGTGCTTCAGGTCGCAGTTCGGGAGGTAGGTCGGCGACGCGTATTTTGGGCCCGTCGCAAAAGAGGACGGCGCGCTCGACGACGTTCTCGAGTTCGCGAACGTTTCCGTGCCACGCGTAACTGCTGAGCGCCGAGTACGCATCCGGTTCAACGCCCGCCACCTGCTTCTTCAGTCGCTCGTTGAATTTGGTGAGGAAGTGCTCAACGAGTGCCGGAATATCGGTCACGCGCTCACGGAGAGGCGGGAGACGAATCGAGACAACATTGAGTCGGTAGAAAAGATCCTGGCGGAAAGCGCCGTTATGAATCAATCGCCCAAGGTCGCGATTCGTTGCAGCAACGAGCCGCACATCAACGCGAATCGTCTTAATTCCACCGACGCGTTCAAACTCACTTTCCTGGAGCGCGCGGAGCAGCTTGACCTGCATTTCCGGGGGAATTTCGCCGATCTCATCCAAAAAAAGCGTTCCGCCATTGGCCAGTTCAAAGCGGCCGGGCTTGGAGTTTACGGCCCCCGTAAATGCACCGCGCTCGTAGCCAAAGAGTTCGCTCTCGATGAGTTCCTTCGGGATAGCCGCGCAATTTACCTTAATAAATGGCCGTTCACTGCGCGAAGACTGCTCATGGAGGGCTCGGGCAACAAGCTCCTTCCCGGTGCCGCTCTCGCCGGTGATAAGTACGGTTGTCGGCGTGTCTGCTACGCGTTCGAGGACAGAAAAAATCGTTGCGAGCTCCTGAGAAGCTCCAATGATCCCGAATCGAGAACCTTGCGGCGGGCGGGTGTCTGTCGCGTCAGCCGCGGCAAGCTCCTGCGTCCGTAGCGCCTTTGCCGCAATCTGACGGACTTCTTCTTTGTCGAAAGGCTTTGTGAGGTAGTCGAAGGCGCCGAGCTTGAGCGCCTCGACCGCGGTATCGATCGTCCCGTGGGCAGTGATCATCACGATCGGAAGCCCAGGATATTCGCGGACCGCCTCGCGGAGCAGCTGCATGCCGTCCATGTTCGGCATTTTGAGGTCTGTAACGACGAGATCGATATGGTTTTCGCGGAGGACGGCGAGACCTTGCACCCCATCCTCAGCGGTTAGGACGTCGTAGCCGTCACGGCCTAGCTGGGCGGCAAGGATTTTCCGCAGGTTCGGTTCGTCGTCGACGATGAGGACCTGCTTCTTTTCGGGGAGCATGCGGCGACGACGCTACCAGAAAGCGCGCCGGTTCAAGGGCCGCTTCGCAGGCAGACCGTTCAGCCGCCGTAGAGAGCTTCGGCGATCTGAAACGTCAACGTTTCGAGCGCCTGGTAGGCCTCACGGACCTCGTTCAAGCGCCCGCCATTTTCGAGGCGTTCGCGGAGGATCGCGCAATGGGTCTTCGTGTTCTCAAGGACGTCCGCCGCAACGAGGTCCTGGTAACCTTCGAGGGCTGCTTCCGTCGTATAGAGCAACGTTTCTGCTTGGTTACGAATCTCTGCCAGCTCGCGGCGATCGCCGTCGCCGGCCTGATGACGCTCCGCTTCGCCGACCAAGCGCTCGACGTCGTCCTTCGAAAGCCCGCTCGTCGGCTGAACGTTAACAACCATGACTTTCCCGGAGCCGAGATCCTTCGCTTCAACGGCGAGAATGCCGTTCGCGTCGATGCGGAAGGTCACTTGAATCTTTGGGACACCACGCGGTGCCGGCGGGATCCCGGCGAGTTCGAAGCGGGCGAGGCTCGTGTTGTCCGCCGCCATGGCGCGCTCACCCTGGAGAACGTGAATCGGAACGAAGTTCTGATTGTCAACGCTCGTCGTGAAGACCTCGCTCCGCTCCGTCGGGATCGTCGTATTTCGACCGATCATCGGTGTGAATACGCCGCCCCCCGTCTCGACGCCGAGGCTGAGTGGAGTGACATCAAGGAGGAGAACCTCAACGGTTTCGTTAAGAAGTGCAGCACCCTGCAGGGCAGCACCCGCGGCAACCACCTCGTCAGGATTGACGCCTTTGCTCGGCTCTTTTCCGAAAAACTCTTTGACGACTTTGTAGACGAGCGGCATGCGCGTCATTCCGCCGACAAGAACCACCTGGTGGATGTCCGCCGGGGTCAGTCGTGCGTCAGCGAGCGCCTTCTTGCACGGCTCAAGGGTGCGGTCGACGAGCTCACCGACGAGCATCTCGAGATCGACACGTGACATCGTGCGGTCGACGTGAAGCGGCTGGCCGGCGGCGTTCTGAGCAATGAAGGGAAGATTGATCTGGGTCTCGCGCGAGGAGGAAAGTTCGTGCTTCGCTTTCTCGGCCGCCTCCTTCAAACGCTGCAAGGCCATGCGATCACTGCGAAGATCGACCTTTGTCTCTTTTTCGAATTCCTCGGCGATGTGATCGACGATTCTTTGGTCAAAATCCTCACCACCGAGGTGAGTGTCACCGTTCGTTGATTTTACACTGAAGACGCCATCGGCGATCTCCAGAATCGAGATATCAAACGTGCCTCCGCCGAGGTCGTAGACGGCAATTCGCTCCCGCTCCTTCTTCTGAAGGCCATAAGCGAGCGCCGCGGCCGTCGGCTCGTTGATGATCCGGCGGACGTTCAAACCCGCAATGGTTCCGGCATCTTTCGTCGCCTGGCGCTGGGCATCATCGAAGTAGGCGGGGACCGTAATGACCGCCTCAGAGATCTTCTCACCGAGGTACGTCTCGGCAATCTCCTTCATTTTCGTAAGGATGATCGCGGAAACTTCCTGGGGCGACATGTCTTTGGCTGCGACATTGACCCAGGCATCTCCGTTCTTTGCTTCGACGATCGAATACGGGGCGATCTTCCGCTGGCGCTCGACGTCATCGGCGCCCACCTTTCGACCCATCAAGCGCTTCACCGCGTAGACGGTGTTTTGAGCGTTGGTCACAGCCTGACGCTTTGCGGGCTGACCAACAAGGCGGTCGCCGGTGACGGTAAACCCGACGATCGACGGCGTCGTACGGGCCCCTTCCGCGTTCGGAATGATGCGGACGTCTGTCTTGCCGTCCGCAAGAACCTCGACGATGGCTACGCAGGAGTTCGTCGTGCCGAGATCGATTCCGATGATCTTGTCGCTCATCTTAGTCCCTTAAAAGCGTCGTCCCGCGGGCTCCGACGACGATCCGTAAGATTCGTTCGTACGCCAAGGAAAATGCGAGCGGACCGGGCGAGGTTGCCCGATCCGTTCGCAAAAGGCCGAAAGAAACGGCGATAACTCTTCGCGCTCAGCCCTTCGGTTTCGCGACGACGACGAGCGCGGCGCGGAGGAGACGCTCGCCTTGGACCCATCCAGGTTGGACCTCGGCCAGAATCGTGCCCGCGGGGCTTTCGTCGGTCTCGATTTGCTGAATCGCCTCGTGGAACGAAGGATCGAACGGCGTCCCGACGCCGGGGGTGCGCACGATGGAGTGCTTCCCGAGCATGTCGGTGAACTGGCGAAGGACCATTTGAAGGCCTTCAATGACCGGCTTCACCTCGGTGGCGTTTTCGCCGCTCTTCAATGCGCGCTCGACGTTGTCGAAGACGGGGAGGAAGTCCTTGAGGAGGTCCGACTTTCCATTCCGGTTTGCGTCTTCAACCTCTTTTCGGGCGCGCTTGCGGAAGTTGTCGTTGTCCGCAAGTGCTCGGAGAAGCTGATCTTTGTACTTCGCGGTTTCCGCTTTTGCGGCCTGTACCGGATCGGGCGCTTCGACGACCGGGGTCTCTTCCTTAGAAGGCTCGTGGGCCTCTGCGGGCGTGGCGGGGGCGGTTTCCGGGCTTTCGGTGGTGTTTTCGACGTCGCTCATCGGACCGTCCGTTATAGCGCCCACGGCGAAAGACGGCCGAAAAAGTGGTAGGTCCTCGGCCGCTATGGCCGACCTCAACCCTCCTCAGGCGGAAGCGGTCGCGCACGTCGACGGCCCGCTGCTCGTTTTCGCCGGGGCCGGCAGCGGCAAGACGCGCGTCATCACGTACCGAATCGCCAACCTCGTCGCTCGTGCGCGTGTGGCACCATGGCGTATCCTTGCGGTAACGTTCACGAATAAAGCGGCCGGCGAGATGCGCGAACGCCTCTTGCCGATGCTTGGCGACGAGATCTGCCGGGAGCTTCAGGTCGGAACGTTCCACGCCATCTGCGCACGCCTCCTCCGCCGTCACGGGGAGGCGATCGGCGTCCCAAAGAACTTCGTCATCTACGACACCGCCGATCAGCGCTCGGCGATGACCCGCGTCGTCCGCGAGCTCGATCTCGCCGCCGACGGCGACAAACGATTTACGCCACGTGCACTGCTGTCCCGGGCCCAAAAAGAGAAGCAGGAGGGGCGGAGTCCGGCGACCATGAACCTCGATGCGTTCGGGGATGAAGTCGTAAAGAAGGCATGGACTCGTTACGAGCAGATGCTCGAGCAGGCGGGCGCCCTCGATTTCGAAGATCTCATTTTGAAGACCCTCCATCTTCTCCGCTCGGAAACGCCCGAAGCCGAGCAACTAAGGAGCCGCTTTACCCATGTACTTGTTGACGAATTCCAAGACACGAACGGTACTCAATACGGCCTCCTACGAGCACTGTCTGACCGCCATCGCAACCTCTGCGTCGTTGGCGATGACGACCAAAGCATCTACGCGTGGCGTGGCGCAGACGTAAAAAACATTCGTGGATTTTCCCACGATTTTCCCGACGCAAAGGTCGTAAAACTCGAACAGAACTACCGGAGTACCGGCCACGTCGTTCAGGCGGCCCTCGGAATTATTTCCCGGTCGCGGAACCGCGTCGAGAAAGAACTCTGGACGGAAAACGAGCCGGGGGCGCCGGTTGCAATCGTCGCGACCGCCGACGAACGCGACGAAGCGGCCCAGGTGGTCGAAATCCTTCGGCGCGCCCGCGACGCCGGGACGGCCCCCAAGCAAATCGCTGTATTTTACAGAGTTCATGCGCAGTCGCGCGTCCTCGAGGAGGCGTTGCGGGCGGCCAACTACGCCTACGACATCGTGGGCGGGACGAAATTCTACGAGCGCGCGGAGGTCAAGGACGCGCTTTCCTACCTGAGAATTCTCGAGAATCCGGCGAGCGACGTCGATCTCCTCCGGATCATCAATGTGCCGGCGCGCGGCATCGGGCAGACGACCCTGGAGCGCATCACCGATCTCGCGACCGCGCTTGGCGTCCCCCTCTGGGACGCCCTCGACAGACTCGATGAGAACGTCCCATCGCCGGGCGATGACGAATTTTTCGAAGAGCCACCAAAGAGCCTTCAAACACCCTTGTTCGCGATACCGAAGGAGTTTGAGGAGGCTCCACACTCGGCACGTGAGGGGAAGAAACTCAACAACGCGACAAAGAAGAAGCTCACGCTCTTCAAACAGATGATCTCCGCGCTTCGGAGCGAACGAGAACGCCTTACCCCAGATGATTTGCTCGATCGCGTCCTCGCGGTTACCGGCTACCGGGCGGCGCTCGAAGCGGAAAAAAGTATTGAGTCTGAGGCTCGTCTCGAGAACTTGGCCGAACTTCATGGCTCCCTTGCCGACTACGCAGCGATGGCGCAAGCGGCAGGAGAAACTCCGTCTCTCGGCGGCTACCTGGAGCGCGTTTCTCTCGTTTCTGATTTGGACGGTGTTGGGAAAGAAGAGCGCGTCACGCTCATGACCGTTCACGGCGCGAAAGGCCTCGAATTCGAGGTCGTCGTCGTCACCGGCATGGAGGAGGACATGTTCCCCTACCGGGGCATGGCCCAGCGCGGTTCCCTCGACCCCGAGGAATTCGATGAAGAACGGCGACTTGCCTACGTTGCGGTGACGCGTGCGCGGAAGAATCTCTTCCTGACGTGGGCGCGCGGCCGCCAGATTTTTGGGACGAGCCGCTATGGAGCACGATCGCGCTTCATCGATGATATTCCTCGAGATATTTGCGTCGATGTCCCCTCACCGACCTTCACCGCGACCGCCCAAGAGGGGCGCTACATCGACCGCGGCTTCAGCGGCTACGGAGGCTACGGAGGCGGGAAGCCGGCGGCCCTTGGGCGGCCCAACTACGAAGACGACGACGGCTGGAGCGCCCCTTCTTTTGCCAGCAAAAAAGCGCCCATCGCTGCCAAGGCACGCCCAGGAACGCCACCCGCGGAGGGGCGGTTCATCGAGATCGATCCCGAGTTCGCCGCCCCGGTCTTCGACGAAGCGCCGGTGCGGGACGCCCATGGTGCTGAGGACGCGCCGCCAAGCGGCCCGCTGCGGAAGGGCTCGCGCGTCTTCCACAAGAAATTCGGCGAGGGGCAAGTCGTGAAGGTCTTGGACATGGCGTCCCCGTCGGTCCTCGCGTTCTTCCCCGGCTGGGGCGAAATGAAAGTGCTGACGCGCTTCCTCGAACAGCGATGAGCCGAACTCGGTGACAGGGGGCGTTTGCACCTGTACCGTCCGCCCGGCACTGGTCGAATTTGCGGGGAATCGTGGCGAGATGTCGCGCGTTCTTTCACAAATAAGGACCGCGAACAAAGAGCATACATGAACCCTCTTACCGAAATTCGGCTCATTCTCTTTCGTGAATTGCGCCGGCAGTTCCGCAGCACAAAGGGGCTTGTCCTCGTCATCCTGTCGGTGCTCGTCGCGACACTCATTTCCCTTGCGCTCGCCTACGGCGAGAAGAAGCAACGCGAAATGATGCCGGTGGAACTCACGCCCGAGCAGCGTCAGGCGATGCTCGCCGAGTTCCTCGAAAAGACCGGAAAGGACGCGGCCACCGCCAAGTACCTCTCCTTGATTCCGCAGACGGTTCTTTCGATGTGGAAGGTCGCGACGTTCACGACGCCGTGGCTGGTGCTCCTCCTCGGCTACGACAGCCTCGCTTCGGACGTCCAATATCGGACGATCCGGTTTTGGACGGTTCGCACGCGACGCTCGAGCTATTTCCTCGGGAAATGGCTCGGTCTATTCTCTACCGTGGCAGCGCTTCACCTCGCGATTTCGTCCATCGTCTGGGTCGTCTCCGCCGTCATGGGCACCGACAACATCGGCTCCATTCTCCGTTGGGGCGTCCAGCTTTGGATCCTCTCCCTGCCGATCACGGCGGCATGGACCGGCCTCGCATCGGGCATTGGTTCCTTCTTCCGAACGCCGATGGTCGCTCTTTTGACGATCTTCGGGACCTACATCGTCGTCGGTATTCTTGCGATCATTGGCGCCGTAAAAGACATCGAGTTCCTGACGTTCTTCTGGCCGAACAGCTTGGACGATAAATTCCTGCTCGCGGATGCGAAGCACGTCGGAGTTGGGCTTCTCGCTTGCGCCTTGTATGCCGCATTGCCGCTCGTGACTGGTGCATTTGCACTCTCAAAGAGGGACGTCTGATGAGCACGGAAAATGCAAAAGAGCCGAGCCTAGAGGCCAAGGATTCCCTCCCGCCGCCCAGCGACGTCGCGAGCGATGCGGCACCGAGCACGAGCGCGGAAAGCGACGCGACGGCGATGGAAAAGGACGGGCCGGCCAAGAAGAAGAAGCCGGTCGAGTACGCGATTCGCCTCACCAAACTGACCAAAGCCTTCGGATCGAAGGTCGCTGTCGACGGCATCAGCCTTCGGATTCGCGCCGGATCGGTCTACGGGCTGATCGGACCGAACGGTGCCGGCAAGACGACGACCTTCTCGATGATGGCCGGCTACCTGCAGCCGAGCGACGGCGTTCTTGAGGTGCTCGGCCACGCCCCCTCGAACGTCGACGCCCTCCGCGGTCGTCTCGGGGTGCTCCCCCAGGACGCGATGCTCCCGGCAACCGAAAAGGTCTCGGAATTCCTCCTGCACCTCGCAGAACTCCAGGGAATTCCGGCGTCAAAGTGCACCGACGCCGTCATGGACGTCCTCGAAGAGGTCGACGGAAAAGGTTGGTGGGACGTGCGCTGCGGCGGGCTCTCCCACGGCATGGCAAAGCGGGTCGGGATCGCACAAGCGCTCCTGGGCAACCCGGAAGTCGTCTTCCTCGATGAGCCGACTGCGGGCCTTGATCCGCGTGTCGCCTACGAAGTTCGCCAGATCATTCGCCGGCGCAAAGGGCGCTGCACGATGGTCATTTCGAGTCACAACCTTCAGGAACTTGAAGAAGTGTGTGACGGAGCTGCGATTCTCGATCGCGGTCGAGTCGTGGCGAGCGGATCGATCAATGAGCTGACCGCCTCCTCGGAGGAAATTCACATTGATCTCGGCCAAGGTCCGGTTCCCCTTGAGGCCGTACGCGCGGTGCCGTTTGTGACGAGCGCCGGCTATACCGAGAGCGGCCGAGGCGGTGAACTCGTTGTAACCTTTGACAAAAAAGGGGCCGACGCCGAAACGATGATCGGTCAGGTCCTCTGGGTCCTCCTTCAGAACCAGGCGCGTATCGCCGGTGTTTCTAAGGGGAAGGGCCTTGAGCGTCGAGTGATGGAACTGACCTAGAATTCACCAACGAAAGAAGCCTGCCTAGTGCATCGCACTCGGCAGGCTTCTTTGTGCCTAGCGGCGGGTTAGCTCAGTTCTGGACGTCGGCACAGGCGGCAAACGTCGGCGTCGCTTCAATCCGGTACTCGGTCTTGTCACCGGTGTAGTTGTGGGCGAAGAGGGGGCCCTTTTCGGTCTCTTCAACGGTCCAGCAGCGAACCCAAGCGATTCGCGCCCCCTTTTCGAAGATTTTGTAGTCGATCGTTCGGGGGCCGTAGAACGCGACCTGAACGCTGCCGTCGATCTTCGTTCCATCGCCGAGCGCGGGGATCGCGACGGTGTCCCCGGTCCCGAAATCCTTGCCGTCGCCGTCGCTGAGGGGGTGATCGAGCTTCATTTCGACCGGCACGGTGGCGGCCCCTGCCTTGTTGGCCTTAACCGACACGGCGACCTGGGAGCCATCAAAGGTGCTGCTACAGCCAGAAACGCTGGAAATCGCGGCGATCACAAGCGCTACGGGGGCGAAAACGGCGAAGGGGCGACGGAGGGGCGAAGACATGAGGCGGGAGCTTACCGACAACCGTGGAAGACGTCGATTTTTCCAGGGTCGAGTCCCCCCGAAATTGGTACCGTGCCCTTCCACCCTATGAGCCAGCGCTTCGTCCGTTGCGTGCACTGCCGCATGCCGCATGCCGCGGCGGCGACCGTATGCCCGGCGACGGGGCTGCCGCTGCCGGGCGTTTCGCGGAGCAACGATGAGGAGCGTCCGCGTCGGGCGGCCCCGGTCGTCGTGCCGACGCCGGATACTGCACCGCCAAAGCGCCCCGAGGCGAGCCGCGCCCCGAAAATTGCGCGGCCTTATCGGGAAGATCTGCTCGGCCAAGTGATCGGTGGCCGCTACCGGATCAAGAGCGTTCTCGGGCAGGGCGGCATGGGCACGGTCTTCGAAGCCGAGCACCTCACGCTCGGCCGCGAGGTCGCGATCAAGGTCTTGAATCCGACCCACGCCGCGAAAAAAGTGAGCGTAGCGCGCTTCCATCAGGAGGCGAAAGCGGCCGGAAATATTGGGCATCCGAACATCTGCGCCGTCTACGATCTCGGCGAGCACGAGGGGAGCCCCTACCTCGCGATGGAGAAGCTCGAGGGGGAGACCTTCGCCGATCGCATCGCCCGCGAGCAGAAGCTCCCCTTGCACGACGTCTGCGAAGTGCTCCTCCAGGTGCTCGCCGGGCTCTCGGCGGCCCACGAGAAAGGGGTCATGCACCGCGATATCAAGCCAGAGAATATCTTCCTGGCGAAGCGCGCTCATGGCCCTTCCATCGTGAAAATCCTCGACTTCGGCGTGTCGAAGTTCATGGCGGGCGGCATCGGCGACGGCGACGACGAACTGTCGCTCACCCGCACCGGAATGGTCATGGGGACCCCCTATTACATGGCCTCCGAGCAAGCGCGCGGCGAGCGGAAGCTCGATGGGCGCGTCGACGTCTACGCGACCGGTGTCATGCTCTACGAGGCACTCACCGGCAAGCGCCCGTTTTTGGCGCCGAATTACAATGCTCTCCTCCTCGCGATCTTGAGCGCAACGCCGAAGCCGCTCCGCGATCATCGCCCCGACGTACCGCCGGCGCTGGACCAGATCGTCACGCGCGCCATGATGCGTGATCGCGAAAAGCGGTACCCGACGGCCGCCGATTTTCGTCGTGATCTTCAGGCGTTTGCGCAAACGCTCCCCGCGCGCCCGGCAGCGCCGGCCCCCGCTCCGGCCGGCCCACAGGCCGTTGCGGCGCCCCCCGCTCCGAGGGAACGCCCCGCGCCGGCGCGAGAACCAGAAGCCGCCCGCCCGGCAGATACGGCCCCGCAACCGCGCCCGGCACCTGTTTTTGTTCAAGTTCCGCGTATTCAGGCGCCGACGAGTGTCCGCGGGACCGGCTTCACGACCGGCGACGTCGAGGCGGTGCCCCCGCCTGCTGAACCGGCGATGCCTGCGCCCCGCCCGGCGGCAGGCAGGCCGGTCCCCCTGGCGCCGGCGACGGTCCGCGACGCGACACCGGGGCGTGTCCAGCCACCGGTGCTTCGGCCACGAAAAGGGCTACTCCCGCGAAATTTGCCCGATTTTTCCTTCGCGGAAACCTACACCGGCTCGATGAACCTCCTCGAAGAGCCGCTGGTGCGCCCCGAACCGGCCCCCGTCCGCGGATCGGAGGAGCCCACGGTGGCTGCGCGGAAGCCTCGACCGGTACTTTTTGAGGACGACGAGCGGACCCAGGTCGTCGATCCCCGCGAGATCTTCGGCCGCGATCCGTCGCTCGATCCCGGCGAATCTTCGAAAAACCTCGACAAATCGGGAGCGCCTCCCCAAAAGCCTGCGGCGAGCGCCGAAGACGAGTGGGAAGGTCGCACCGAAATCTACGATCCCGATCCGGACAGCCGCGGCGGACGACGCTGAGCGGCGAGGAGACAACATGTTGAACGGCGGAACGGCAACCGGCGCACCGACGCTCTCGGTGGGCGATTTGGGGCGCGAAGTGCGCTTCTTTGTTGAAACCCTTGGTGCGAAACTCGTCGATCTTGCAGGAGATCACGCGCAGATCGACCTTGGGGACGATTTTGTCGTGACTCTTACGACGGCCGCCGGCAAGACGACGCCGATCACCTTCTTCACCCGCGGGGATTTTGAAGAGACCCTCGGCGTCTACGAGAATCGAGGCATCGCGTTCACGCGCGAAGGCGCCGCCGCTGCCTCGTTCGTGGATCGAGACGGCAACCGGCTCCGTATCGCCGCAAAGAGCTGATTTAGCTCCCGATTTTCGGGAAGGTCGGCAAAGAACTCGGCGGCGGGACCGACGGGTATTTCTGGCGGTCGGCGGGGGGGAGCTCTTCGACCTGCGGGCGATCGGATTCGGCGTCCTCAAAAAACGCGAGAATTTCATGGCGCCGCGCGTGGGCGTCCGAGCGGCCGAGTTCGATCAGGGTGCGGCAGAAGGTGCCATCGAAGAGCAGGTAGCTCGCGAGGTCCGATTCGTCGCCGGCGCCGACGTCGAGCAGGTTCAAGATCTGCTTCACGAACATCGGGTTTCCCAAGAATTTTCCGCGCCTTACGTGCGCTGCAGCGAGACGGCCGAGGTCTTCGCTGGGACGGACGGCGAGGCTGGAAACCGGGCTGTACGGCATGCCGCCGCGACGCTTCACGAGTTCGTTGATTTTCGAAGTAAATTCGTTCCCGTAGACGCTCGTCCCGTCGGCAAGAACCTGATTGATGCGCGAAAGCAGCTCGATGTCGACGTCGATGTGGTCGAGGAGGAAGGCGTTCAGCACTTTTCCGAGCAAAAATGCTGCTCCGGGGACGCGGGCCGCCTCGCGGGAGTCCTCGCTGACGACCACCCCGCGGACTTCCCGCGACGAGCCGACGGCGAGGATGTGGCTCGCTCCGAGGCGAAGCGCTGGCGCGATCGGCGTGTTCTGGCGCAGGCCACCGTCGATGTAGAGGGATCCGTCGATACGAACCGGCGGAAATACCAAAGGAATTGCGGCACTTGCAAGAGCGTGCGTCGGCCCGATGTGGTCCGCCCGGAACAGCGTGCGGGGCGGGGCGGCCGCCGGGAGGGCGACGTCGGGGGAGGTCTGCATGAAGACGACCGTGCGCCCCGTCGCGACCTCGGTGGTGGAGACGGTGAGGCCGTGAAGCGCGCGGTTCCGGATGGAACGAGCAACAGAACGCCAACGAATCTCGCGAGCTACGAGCTCGGCAAGTGGCTCTGCGTTGAAGAAGCCGGTCTCCCGCGTCCCTCCGGTGAGGAGCTTCGGGATCGACCAGAGCTGCTTCGGACCGAAGCGGACGACCTTCGTGAACTCAAGCTCACTCCACATGGAGACCAGCCGGCGGAGCCCCTGGCTGGTGTCGTCGAGGTGGGAGGCGAGGTAGCAGCCGTTGATGGCGCCGACGCTGGTGCCGCTGATGATGTCGACGCGCGGGCTCTTTCCGCGGAGGCGGGCGAGCTCATCGAAGACGTACCAGAGGACGCCAACCTCGTAGGCGCCACGAGCGCCACCGCCGCTCAAGATTAGGGCCGTGCGTTTCGGGGCGGCATGGGGCGAAGAAGACATGTTCGACGGGCGGGGGGACCGCTCAAAGGGGGCGCGTCGCGGGGGGCGACCGGTAAAATACGCGAATTTCCTACAAAACAGAGCCGTCAGATGCGGCGCCATCGAGCAGGTAGAGAGAGCGTTCAACGCCGGGAGCGGGCGTCGAGTCGAACAGTGCCAGAATCGGTGGCCGCATTGAAAACAAACGGCGAAATCGCGGATCCCGAATCTCGTTGGAGAGAGCTGTCGCGTAGTCGACCGCCCGCTGGCGCGCAGTCGGCGCCTGCGGCGAACCGGCACGCTTGAGCGCGTCGGCACAAAGCAGGCGAATTTCCAGACCGTATTCGCACCCTTGGACCGTCTCGACGCCACCAAGTGCCATCGTGCCGAGGAGCGTCGCGATGTGCACCTCGCCGATTTCTACGCGGGCCGAAGCCTCGAGCGCCATTGCATAATACATGTATGCAACGAGCGCTTGCGACTCAGCCTCGTGGCGCGCCTCAAGGGCAAGCTCGGCCGCCCGGCGAGGCTGCCGCTCGGCGAGGTGGAGCGCCGCACGGACGAGCTTGGCGTGGGTGCTGTCGTAGGCATTTCGCGCGGCGGTGGCGAGGGCAAGCGCTTCGTCGACGACGGTCCTTGCTTCGTCCAAATCTCCGTATTCAAGGGAAATTTCAGCAAGAACGATCATGTAGTCGGCGCGGCTCTCCTCATCGCCGTAGCGCTCATGAAGCTCGCCCGCCCGCTGGAGATGGGCGCGCGCCGTCGGCAAGTCACCGAGCCGGGCAAAGGCGACGGCAAGGTTCGTGATCGTCTTGGCGAGTGCGAAACGCGCACCGATAGAGAGGTCGAGGGTGAGCGACTGCTGACCGAGGGCGAGGGCATCCTCGTAGCGCCCCTGAACCCACATCGCGAAGGCGAGCGCGTTTCGGATGCGGGCCTCTAGCCGGCGGGCGTTGGCGATCTTCGCGTAGGCGATGGCATCGGCGTAGGCATCGACCGCCTCCCGCACGCGACCGACGCGGCGGAGCAAAACCCCTCGATTTACAAGCACTTCTGCACGCGTTCGCGGCGGGATATGGCGCCCCATCTTCGGGTCGCTCGCCGACAAGGCGCGGTCGCACGCAGCGAGCGCCCCCTGGACGTCGCCGAGTTCACGAAGGAACTCGGAAGAGAGCGCCTCCGCTTCAATCGCGAGGTTTACGAGCTCGGCCTTCGAGGCGAGCGACGCCGCCCGTAACGCGCGCGGGAGGCCCTGCTCGAGGCGCGCATCGTCGAGTTCAAACCGTGCAATATGCAACAACGCCCCCGCCACGGGGCGAGCAGTCCCCGCCACCTTGGCTGAGCGCTTCAACTCCATAAGAACTCGAATTCGCTCTTTTTTCTTACCAGTATGGCGAAAGAGCATATCGAGAGCTTCGAGGCAGACGAAGCGACGCGTGTCCCCGGCGGGGAGGGCCACAAGCGCCTTCTGGAAGTAGCGGGTCGCGAGCGGGAGCTCGTGATCGTTTCGCGCAGCCTGCGCAGCTTCGATGTAGAAATGTGCTGCCGTTTCGCGAAGTTCCCCCTTCTCTAGGTGCCTCGCGACGATGGCCGGGCCGAGGTCCTTTCGCGCGCCACGCGCAAAGAGCTGCCCGACGGCGGCGTGCATGCGGACTTTCCGAACACGATCGAGGCCCGCATACGCAACGTCGCGGGTGAGCGGGTGGCGGAAGTCGACGGCATCCAGGACGCGACTTCTGCCGTGACTCCGGGCGTCGCAGAGGCCGCGTGTGCAGAGTCGCGCCGCGCACGATTCCGCGTCGGCTCCGGCGAGCGCGCTCAATTCATCGGCGGTAAGCGCCCCTCCGGCGACGGCGAGCCAATGCACAATGGCCCGTTCGTCTTCCGGGAGCTCGAGGATGCGGTCGGCGACGAGCTGCTCAAGCGTCGACGGGAGGTCGAAGAGATCGCCGGCCCCCTCTTTTCGCACCAGTTCCGGCTCGCCGTCCTCGGCCCCGGCGCTCGTGCCGTCGCTCGCGCTTCGATTGACGAGGCGGAGCGTGCCCCGCTCGAGCATCGCGTCGATCATTTCAAGGAGAAAGAAGGGATTCCCGCCGACGCGTGCCCCAATTTCACGAACGATTTCCGAAACTCCGCGCTTGAGGCCCAACCGATTCTCGACGAGCCGCACCTGCTCGTCCTCGTCGAGCGAATCGAGGGGGATCGGAATCGCGGCGGCGGGGAGGGTCGGCGCGCGCTCATCGGTCCGCGTCACGAGAAGGACGAAGAGCGCAAAGGGGAACGGTTCAGCAAAAATTGCTGAGAATGCCTCCCAAGACTGACGATCGATCCACTGAAAACTCTCAAGAACGAACACGACCGGGTCGCGGCCACAGAGTGCAATCAAGAAGCTGCGAAGACCATGCACCACGAGCTTCTTGAAGCTCTCGCCGTCATCTTCGTCGCCGGAGTTCTTGCGAGCGGCAAGCTCCGCAAGCTTATGAATTGCCGGATGGTTTTCGAGTTCACGCGTCCCTAGGGCGACAATGGAACGCGCGACTTCGTCGACCGACTCATTTCCATCAAGGCCGAGCGTATCGCGGACAAGTTCAATCGCAGTTGCGTAGGGATTCTCCGTCGAAACGGGGCTCGCTTCCGCGCGAAGCACGCGGTGCGGCTCGCGGATCTCATTTAAGAAAGCTTGAACGAGCGCGCTCTTCCCAATGCCGAGTTCGCCGGTTACGGCACGGAGGACGAGCTGGCCACGACCGCGGGACGTCGCCGCGTGGAAGGCAGAGACGAGATCGGCCCGGGCCCCATCGCGGCCGACAAGATCGCTCCCGCTCGTCGCCGCGATCCGCGCGCGCTCCTCGGCGGAGAGGGCACGCACAAGCTCATGTACGCGAAGTTCTGGAGGAAGTTGCGCGCCGCGCGTGTCGTCCACATCGAGGATGCGCTCATCCCCCCACAAGAAATCTCGGCGCAAGATCCGTTGGAGGCCCCCGGCGACGAAGGTCTTGCCCGGCGGCGTCTGGTCAAGCAGAAGCGCACCGAGCCAATGGGCCGACTCGGGCATGGCGAAGCGAACGAGATGGCCGTTCTTGTCGCGCGGGCCGGTCGCCGTGGCCCGTACCAGGGCAAGCGATGCGGAAAAAAGCGGGTCATCTCCGTCACTTGCCGCAAGGATTGCCTCTTGGGCCTCCTTGGCAAGCATCGCCGCTTCAAAGGGGGCGCGCGCATGTTTCGCGGCGGTACCGGCGATGGCCGTGGCGTCGCACGCGCCGTCCCAATGCCAGCGCATTCGGTACTTGAAGGCCATTTCGCCAAGCATTCGCTTCAGCGGCGCGAGCTGGCGCTCCAGGTTTCCGCCGGAGAGGCCGGCGCGCGGGTGGAGCCGAAGGCGGACGACCACAACGTGGCGGACTTCCGGTCGCTCCCCGCGCTCTTTTTCGTGCTCGCGCCCCGGTTCGGGACCGACAATCGACGCTGCGGCAATCGATTTGTTGGCATCACGGGCTTTTCGGTCGGCCACCGTCCGCGGCGACTCGACGTCGCCCGCCCCCACGAGGTGGAGCGCTTCGTCGCGAACACGACTCGCTGCCGGAAAGAGATCGGCCAGCGTCTCTTCGAGGCGCAGGCTGTCAATCATCTCTTGATGCTCGAGAAGCAGCCGATTCAGCGCCTCCACGAGCTTTCGACCATTCAGGAAACGGTCGTCGGGATTCTTCTGCAGAAGCTTTAGAACGACCGCTTCAATGGCTTCAGGAATCTCCGGCCGGATGCGACTCGGTGGCTCGATGACACCGGAGCGAACAATGTCGAGAAGTGCTTCGCCACCAAGTCCCGCGTGGAGCGGCTGGAGGGTGAGCGCTTCCCAAAAAAGAACGCCAAGTGAATAGAGATCGGAGCGCCGATCCACTTTTTCCCCACGAGCTTGCTCAGGGGACATGTAGCCAAATTTGCCCTTAATTACGCCTGCTTCGTCCTCCGTAAAGCGCGCACTTGCAATCCCGAAGTCGGCAATTTTTACCGCGCCTTCAAAGGAAAGAAGGACGTTCGACGGGCTGACGTCACGGTGCACGATTTGTAGCGGATGCCCCTGATCGTCCTTCCGCTCGTGGGCGTAGTGGAGCCCTTTTGCGACTTCAGCAACGATCCACGCGACGAGGTAAGGGTCGAGTGCGGCGCTGGCAAACGGGCGGTTTGACCCCTGCTCGAACGCGGATTGAACCTTGCGCGCTTGCGACAAGACCTGCCCGAGATCAGGCCCTTCCACGTACTCCATCGCGAGCACGTGCCCCTCTTGGGGGACCTCGAAAAACTCATAAACCTGAACGACATTGGGATGGTTCAGGCGCGTGGCGAGCTTCGCCTCGTCGATGAACATGCCGCGAAAGCGCCGCGAACTGCCGTAGCTAGGGAGGATCCGCTTCACGACAAGCGTCTTCGCCGTCTCCTCGGCGCCCCGTTTGCACGCGAGAAAAACCTCGGCCATCCCCCCTTTTCCAAGGCGACGGAGGATCTCGAAGTCGGCGATTTTTGAGGGGAGGTTGGGCGGGCTTTCGGCCATCGGGGAAGTCGTCGCGGATCGGCGCACACGGCCGGAGAAATTTGAGGTAGATGAAACTGTTGTTGTCGAGCGCGCCAAGCCGGGTTTTTCTACCGGCCACGTGCCCGTTTACTCCTACCCCGTACGTCGCCCCCCTGCGAGTGATCCATGCGCCCCTCGGCAGCTACGGCCCAAGGCACCCTCGACAAAACCCCGGTTGCACACCTCTTCGTCTACGTCCTCGAACGGGCGCTGACGGGGACGCTCGATTTTCTTGTCGACGGAAACGTCGTCGCAACGGTCACGACGCGCGCGGGGGTCCCCGCAAAGATCCGCACGAGCGATACCGAAGGGCTTCTCGGGTCCATTCTGGTTGACCTTGGGAACGTCGCGGCGAAGCAGCTCACGCGCGCGCTTGAGGACGCACGGAACTCAGGGAAATTGCTCGGCGCCGTGCTCGTCGAGCAAGGGGCGGTCACCCAAGAGGAGATCGACCGGGCCCTGCAAATTCAGCTTGAGCGGAAGCTCGTGCGCCTGTTCCTTCTGCCGGCGACGGGGACGTTCGCGTACTACGACGGTTTCGACGGCCTAGAAGGGTTCGGCGGAACCGGTTCGGTGATCGAGCCGCTTGCCGTCCTGTGGGCCGGAGTGAAGCAAAATCCACCCTTTGAGCACGTTACAGCGGCTCTCGGACGGGTGGCCGGTGGTCGCCTTGGTGTCCCCGCGCACGCTTCGCCCGAGCGCCTGCGCTTGACGCGGACAGAGAAGGAGTTCGTAGGCCGTCTCCGCGAGGAGCCGCAACGCCTCGATGCCCTGCTTGGGCTCGGTGTTCTTCCGCCCTCCGCCACGCAGCTCTTGATGTACGCGCTGCTGATTACAAAGCAGATCGATGTCGTCCCGGAAGCGCGCGAAGAGATTCCAGCTTCGGGAATGCCGTCCTCGCATCCCTCGTCGTCGCAGCCGGCGTCGTCCTCGCCGACGTCCTCTCAGCGTATTTCTGAAGTCCCCGACAGCTCGATCAGCCTCGACGGCGCTCCCGGGGCGGCGGTTGCACGGATGCGGATCACCAAGTCGGTCCAACGCCGCGCAATGATTGTCGAGGAGGAGATTACGATCTCCGGTTCCGACCGCCGCGGTTCGCCGATGCCCCGTCGCTACCTCGATGGCAGCGGAGCGCCGATTAACGATCCGCCGAAGGCACCGGCTGCGGTCGCCCCGCCGACGGCCGCCCCTGCGAGCATTCCGCCGGCGCCGCGCTCCATTGCTCCGATTGCGCCGAGCGAAGCGGCTCCGCTATCGACGCGCGTCCCGGGAATGACGAACGAGCACGCCCTCTTGCGGAAGACGATCGAGGACAAGTTCGCAGCGGTCGACGGGGAGTCCCTTTTTGAGGTGCTTGGTCTGGCGAAGGGGGCTTCGGCAGCCGACGCGACCGGCGCCTACATGAAACTCGTGAAGCAGTGGCATCCCGACAAGATCCCGGCTGCCCTCGCCGATTTGAAGCCGAAGGCGGCGACGATTTTTGCGAAAATCACCGAGGCCCACGTCACATTGACGGACGGGGTAAAGCGCAAGGAATACCTGGATCAGCTGGACAAAGGCGTCTCCAAAAAAGACGAAGAAGCTGCCGTCCAGAATGCGCTCAAGGCGATGAATGAGTTCCAAAAGGCGGAAGTTTTCTTCCGAAAGAAGGACCTCGCAAATGCCGAACTTCATGCGCGTTCAGCCGTCGAACTCGACAATACTCAGTCCGACTATATCGCGCTCCTCGCGTGGATCGAAGCGACCCGCCACGATGGGAACGATACCGAACTCTTGAAGCGCCTGTTGGCCGACATTGAGAAGGCTCTGTCGCTCAACGCAGACAGTGAGCGAGCCCTTTTCTACCGAGGGATCCTCCACAAGCGCCTCGGGAATGAGAAGGCGGCGCTTCGCGACTTCCGCAACATCACCGATCGCAACCCGAAGCACGTCGATGCCCAGCGCGAGATCCGCATCTACACGATGCGCAAGGCCTCTGGGACGCCGAGCACGCCGCCGCCATCGAAGCGGGACGGCAAGAGCGAGCCGCCGGGTGGCTTCTTCGGGCGTCTCTTTAAGAAGTGAATCCGGAACGTTCTAGGCTTCCGAAGGTCCTCGTCGGCACGATGAACTTCGGAGGCGCCTGCGACGAGACGACCGCATCGGCGATCGTCGCTGCCGCCTGTAGCCAGGGCCTCTTTGCCTTCGATTGCGCGAATGCGTATGGCAACGGCCTCGCGGAGACACGCCTTGGCGCTGCCCTTGCCCGAGAAGACAAGGAACACCGGTCGTTTATCGTTACAAAGATTGGCCGAGCGACGTTTGCCGGGAAGCCAGAGGGCCTTTCGAAGACGGTCGCCCTTGATGCGGCGCGCCGCTCGCGAGATCGCCTGCAGCGCCCCATTGATCTGTTGCTCTGGCACGGGCGTGATCCAGAAACGCCAGCCGCCGAGTCGCTCGCCGCGATGGCGATCCTCGTCGAAGAGGGGACCATTGCTGCGTTCGGCCTCTCGAATCACTCCGCGTGGGAATGCATGCAGGTGATCCATACCGCCAAGCAGGCGGGGCTCCCGGAGCCGATCCACAACCAGATCCTCTACAACGTCCTCGTACGGGACGCGGAACGGGAGATTTTCCCCTTCGCAGCGGCCCACCCAGGCTTCTCACTCTCCGCGTATAACCCACTCGCGGGCGGCGTACTTGCTCGGGAACCTGGCGTAACCCCTCGAAAATCGCGCATCGCCCGTGTCCCGCTCTATCGGCATCGGTATGGCTCAGAGGCGCTCGCG
>JAAFHJ010000050.1 GCA_013298325.1 Myxococcales bacterium
GACCTGAAGGAAGAGCTTCGCGAGCGTTTTGGCTTGTACGCCGCAGCGCGGACTCTGCAGAAGCTGCTTCGCCCCCTCGATGGCGTGAGTCAGGAAATCTTCCGAGTAATTGCGGGCCGCTGAAACGCAGAACTCCTGGAGAGGGCGGACCTCTGGCGGGAAGCAGGCTGCGTCATCAGACAGGCTGTCGGGCACGTAAAAGCGCATTTGGCCGTGGTTGCGCGGCGGGTAGGACTGGAGACTCCCGAAGACGCCCGCGGAGATCCCATGCCGATCGAGAACGTCCCACAGACACTTGCCCTGAAGGGGGGCGGTGTCCTGCCCAAACGCCACGACGCCGTGGTCTTTGGCGGCGAGCCCTGTGTAGAGGCTTGGCCAAATCACCCACGGCATGATGTCCCGCCAGGCGCGCGAGCCGGGGGTTCCGTCGTCGGTAAAGCCGGGAATCTTCGTGACGACGAAGGCGCCATCCTTCGCGAGCTTGGCAAAGTTCGGGAGGAGCCCGCGGGCGAGGTATCGATCGAGAAAATACTTCTCCGCCTCATTGATCTCGACGAAAAGAACCGACTGTTCCTGGTACTTCTTCATAAGAGTCTCCGAGACGCGGCAAAGAGTATTTAGCGAAGTCCCGCTTCAAACGCACCGAGACAGCCAAAGAGCGTCTCCGGGCGGTCGAGGACGAAGAGGCGAGGCTGCATCTCGTCGATCCGGAATTCCTGATGGCGAATCGCCTCGATGTCGAAGGGGCGAACCTCCGGCTCGTCGGAGAGCGCGTAGTTCGACTCGCCGAAGGACGAGAGAATGCCGCCGCCGAAAATGCGACGACCGGCTTCGGTCTCGACGAGGGGGAATTCCACGCCGAACCAGAAGAGGCGCTCAAACTGGCGAAGCTGGGCAGGGTCGTCGGTGTGGCGCGACGCAACCACACCGAATTCCTCACAAAATGCGGCATATCGCGCATCTACAAGGAGCGGCAAATGGCCGTACAGGTCGTGAAAGACGTCCGGCTCGGGCGTGTAGGAGAGGTCTCTCGCGTCGCGAATGAAGTTCCCGATGGGGAACTCGCGACGCGCGAGCATCGCAAAGAAGCTCGGACCGTCCTCTAGACCGGCGACGACGACGCCGCGCCAGCCGGTCGCCGCGAAGAGCCGCTGGTTGACGGCATCGAGGTTGGGGATGGCGGCTCCGTCGATGCCGAGCACGCCGAGGCCTTGCGTGAAGAGCGGATGGGCCTGCGACTCCCGGCACGGGCCGAGCCGTGCGAAGAGGCGCCGCCACGTGTCGTGTTCCACGGTCGAAAAGGCGCGCATATCGGCGGCATTCGATGGGGGTGCGAGTTCCACCGGCCGATTTCGCGCGTTCACAGCGCGCCTCGCAGCTCTTGATCACGCTCGATGGAACGGAAGAGCGCCCCAAAATTTCCTTCGCCGAAGGAAAGGTGATTTTTCCGCTGAATCAATTCGATAAAGATCGGGCCGATCAGATTCTTCGTAAAGATCTGAAGGAGGTACCCCTCGGCGTCCCCATCGACGAGGACGTTCCGGTGACGGATCGCTTCGTGGTCCTCGGTGACGTTCGGAACGCGGTCAAAGACCTCGCGGTAGTACTCGTCGTCGATGTCGAGGGTCTCGATCGTTCCGCCGTCCATCGCGTCGAGGGAGGTGAGGATGTCGTCGGTCAAGAAGGCGAGATGCTGGACGCCCGGCCCCTTGTACTCGCGAAGATATTCATCAATTTGTGATTTGTCTTCGCTGCCTTCGTTGATCGGAATGCAGAATTGACCGCAGGGGGATCGGAGGGCGTAGGACGTCAGCCCCGTCTTCTTTCCGCGAATATCGAAGTAGCGCACCTCGGTGAAGCCAAAGACCCGCTTGTAGAAGTCGGCGGTCGCCTGCATCGTGCCGCGAGGGACGTTGTTCGTGAGGTGATCGATCCCGAGGAAGCCGGCGTCGCGCCGGAATTCCGCATTCGGGTGGGGCACGAAGCCAAGGCGGGAATAGCGGTCGGTGGCGGGGCTGCGGTCGTCGATAAAGTAGATCAGGCTGTCGCCAATTCCGCGGATCGCCGGCGGTCCGTAGTCCCGCGTAGGGGCGACGACCGCGCCACGCAGGACCGCTTCGGTGAGCGCCTTCTCGGCGTCGGTCACTCGCCACCCCATCGCCGAAATGCACGGCCCATGTTCGACCTGGAAGCTCGCCGCGAACGACCCCGGCTCGACATTGACGAGAATGTGAATGTCGTGTTGGCGCCAATAGTCGACGGCGCGCGTGGCGTGACGCATCACCTTGGAAAAGCCGAAGTCGCGAAGGATCTGGGCCAGGCGCTCCGGATCAGGACCGCTCCATTCGACGAACTCAATGCCATTAAGACCGATGGGATTATTTGCGTTCATCGTCACTTCTTGTGCTGCCTGTGCGGTGTTAAATGGCGAAGCGTGGGTCACGGCGCCCCCCAGCTCTTCCAGTAGTCAACGACCTCGCCCGCCGCCCCGTCGACGACGTGAAGCGGGCGGCGCGTGTCGATCATCACGGCGACTTCCTGAGTCTCTTTCGCCGCTTTCGAGCGCCCCTCGGCACCCGGCTGGGGGCCATGATGGATCCCGGCGGGGTGGTAGGTAAGCATCCCAGCGTCGATACCGGTCCGGCTAAAGAACTCCCCATCGTGGTAAAAGAGGACCTCGTCGAAATCGATATTTGAATGGTAGAAAGGCACCTTCATTGCGTTCGGATCCCCGTTCTCAAGCGGGCGAGGAAGGAACGAACAAATGACGACGCCGTCGGTCACGAACGTCGAATGCGCCGACGGCGGCAGGTGGTAACGGTCACAGGAGACCGGTCGAATGTCGGCCACATTGAGTCGCTGGACCGAGAGGGTCCCCTTCCACCCCACCGTATTCAGCGGACAATGGGGGTAAAATACACGCGTCACCGCGCCGCGCGCGAGGATGCGGAGTTCGAATTCGCCGTCGGCGTTCGCCGCGAGGGTCGATCCGGGCCCGTCTTCCGAGGGGCTCGGCACGTCGACGACCGCCGGATCAAAGAGGGCGTGCTGACCGAGCATCCCGCGGTCGGGGAAGCGGACTTCGCCACGCGTTTCGATCACGAGGAGCGAAGTGACGTCGCTCGGCACAAGGCGATAGACGGTCCCGCGGGGGATGACGAGGTAGTCGCCACGCCGGTAGGTGAGCGGGCCGAAGTCGCTCTCGAGGGTGCCGCCGCCGGCATGCACGAAGAGGATTTCGTCGGCATCGGCGTTGCGGAAAAACCAACGCATGGGGGCAGATAGACGCGCAAAGCTCACGACGACATCGTCGTTCTGGAGCTGGGGCCGGCGATCGGCGAGGTAGTCCCCGGTCGGCGCGGTCACTCCGCGGAGGTCGAAGGCGCGCGGCTTCAAGGGCCCTTCGATGCGTGACCATGCGACGGGCGGTGCCGTCCGGTAAAGGTGTGCGTAGCGGCCGGAAAAGCCCGATCGGGCGTACTCTTCCTCGCAGGTCCCTGCGGGGAGTTCGACGTGGGCTTGACGGGCAACGCGCCCTTTGACGTAGGGAATCATCGGCGATCTCCGGGAGAAAGCCGCGCCACCCAGCAGTCGGTATGCCACGACGAGCGAGCCGGAAAATCTCTCGGAAACGCGCCGTTGACGCGATGCTCAGTCGCTGCGTCAATGGGGGTTTCTTGCGCGACAAACGCAGATTCTGCGCATTTTTTCGAACGGTACGTCTATTCGGACCGCGAGAAACCACGTGCAAGATGCATCCATGCACCGGCGACCGTCGTCGCGAGCGCCACGTATTCGTCGTCGCCGCCGACCGGCGTGAGGGCGATGTAGTCGCGGGCGATCACGTCGAAGCGTGCGAGATGGCGAACGTGCCGGATCGAGCGTCCGTCCGGCAGGGGGAGTGCGCCTACTTCTCGAACCGTTTCCGACGGTTCCAACGGTCCACCAAACCGCCGCACGACGGCGTCGAGGGCCCCGTCCGGGAGCGGCAGGAACCGCCCCGCCGTCACCAGACCGACCGCCCCCGCTTCGACGGAGACGGCGATCGCGGTGAGCGAGCCGTCCGCTTCGGTGATCTCGTGAATCTTCAACATCGCCGCACCCTCGCATGATCGCTCGCCGTACGCCCCACCAAAGGGGGCGCCGGTTGGCCGTGTTCCCCTGCGATGGCTTCGCCCCACAAACGCCTTCCGCTCGCGTCGATCTCGATTGCGCACCCCTGCCCGCTGCCCGACGCCGGGCGCGAAGCGGAGATGCCGCGCCAGGGCGACTCCCGCCCCTGCCCCGCATGCAACAAGCAGGTCCACAACCTGTCGGCGTTGACGTTGAGCGAGGTCGATCGCCTCCTGGCCAGCCATGAACGCTCCGGAACAATGGGTGCACTTTGCATTCGTTACGAAGCAGACGCCCGCGGACGCCCAGTCCCGACCGCCTGCCTGCGGCCGCGTCGAGCTCCGCTCTTCACGCGCATCGCGCTCGTCGCCCTCGTCGCCATCGCCGGAGCATCGGCGGTCGCGGCGCTCGGCGACACCCTCGACGCCGCCTACGCGCGAAGCCATCACGACGACGACGACGAGTGTGTGCTTCTCCCGCCCGTGCGGCACCTCGGCGGCTGCCCGCCCGGCGATCCGATGTGCGAGTAGCGGCAGCCGAGATCCCCTCGTAACCGCACCCCGATTCGACGAAGATGCGGCGCCATGAGCGAACCGCAGCGCCTGCATACGACCCGCGTCGACCTCAGCGGTCTCATGACCGTCCTCGGAAACAACTTGTATTCTACACCGTTGGTCGCGGTGCGCGAGCTCGTCCAGAACGCCCACGATGCGTGCGTCCGACGACGCATCGAAGCGCCCGGCAAGGAGACGGGGACGGAGGGGGCGATCTACGTGCGCGTCGACGGGGCGACCGGGACGTTGATCGTCGAAGACCGCGGCGCCGGCCTCACCGAAAGCGAGATTGTTCGCTACCTCGCGACGGTAGGTACTGGAATGACGCGCGAGCTTCGGAGCCGACCTACGAGCAATGATGCTTCCCTCGAGGATCCAAGCAACGATCTCATCGGCATGTTTGGTCTTGGGTTTCTCTCGGCGTTTGTCGTCGGAGACCGCGTCGTCGTTACGACGACGAGCTACCAAACCCCGGAAGAGGGGCATCGCTACCAGAGCGTCACCGGAGAGACGTACACCCTGGAAAAATGCCCGCCGCGCGCGATCGGGACGGTCGTCGAGATTCGGCTGAAGGCGAGTTTTCGCGCGCTAGCCGAAGAGGATGCCCTCCGGGGCGTCCTCGAGAAGTACTGTGCTCTCCTTGCGATTCCGGTTTTTGTCGGGGACAACTCGGTCGCCATCAATGCCGAGAAGCCGCCGTGGCGCATCGAGGAGACAAATCCCCTTCGGACGCGAAAACTGCGATTCGCTTTCGCGGAACGGATGGAGAAACGCTTCGCCCCGCTGGCGACGATTCCGATCGCCCCCGCGGCCGACGGGAGCACCGACGTCGCCGGCGTTCTCTGGCTCCAAGATGGCGCGACCTACGGCACCAGCGATAACCGCGCGCTCACGATTTACGTCCGCGGGATGATGCTCGACGACGACGGGCGCGACCTGCTCCCCGCCTGGGCTGGCTTCGTCGCGGGGGCCGTCGAGTCACGGCGCCTCGTACCGACGGCAAGCCGCGAAGACCTTCAAAAAGATGCACTTTTTGACGCGACCGCCGCCCACATCGAGGCCTCGCTTGTGCGCGGCCTGGCGACGCTCTCCAAGGAGGAACCGGAGACCTGGCGGCGCGTCCTCATGCGCCACAACGAAGCGCTCCTCGGCGCCGCGCTGGCAAGCCCCGCCCTCTTTGACCTTCTGGCCGATGAACTCACTCTCCCTACTTCGGAGGGTGATCTCACAGTGAAACGGCTCCTCAAACGGGGAGAAGGCACGATTTACGTCTCGCTCTCTGAGCACGGCGGCTTCGAGGAGATGCTCTTCCGTGCCCTCCAGACGCCGGTCGCCACCGGCACGCGCTATGCGGTCTACCGCTTCGCGCTGCGCTACACGGAACGTCGGGGTGGCCGGGTCGTGCGGCTCGGTACCGAGGAGGGGAATGAGGAAATTTTCCAACGCGTGACGACGCTGACCGCCGATCAACGGGGCATGCTCGATACGCTCTTTGGGGCGAGCGGTCAGGAAATCGTTGCAGCGCGCTTTGCGCCGGCGAACCTCCCTTTCGTCCTCGTGCCCGATCGCGACGCCGAGCTCAAGGCGCGCGTAGAAAGCGATGAAGCGGCAAAGAAAATTGCGAGCGCAGCGCTCGGACTTGCGCGTTTGTATACACGAACAATTCAGGCGACGGCAAAGACCCGCCTCTTCGTGAACTGCGACTGTGCACCGATCGCCCGCCTGCTCGCCGCCCCCACCGCCTGGAGCGCCGAGTCGCCGCCGCTGATCCTCCTTCGGAGCCTCGTTCCGCTCCTCGCAGGGGCCGGAATGCCGAGCGACGGCACCCAGTTGGGGGAGGCACTCACCGCCTACACGGCGACCGT
Organism: Myxococcales bacterium; assembly: GCA_013298325.1. Taxonomy (GTDB): domain Bacteria; phylum Myxococcota_A; class Polyangia; order Polyangiales; family Polyangiaceae; genus JAAFHJ01. The sequence continues at coordinate 6,533 of JAAFHJ010000050.1, forward strand.
CGACACGCTTCTCGCAAGCGCCACCACCTCCAAGAAGGTCTGAAATTATGAATATTTGGAGCTGGGTCCACGAAACGACGCGTTCCCTCCAGGGCGAAAAAACGCCGGAAGCGAAGCGCCTTGCGATGCTCATGCGCGAGGTGCCGGGCTACGTGACCGACGACGATCACGCGAAGCTCGATGCGGCGATCCCTGAGGCGCTCGCCCTCGCGAAGGCGGCCAAATTGCCGTGGGTCGAGCTCTTTTTTCGCCATTGGGATCTGCAAAGTCGAGTTTTGAAGCGCTTCGAGGGGGAGAAGGCGCTCGGCGATGCGGTCGCCCTCGTCGATTTTGCCCACAGCGAAGCGGCCCACGGATGCCCGCAAGCGGTCTGTACCGTTCAAGATCTTGGGGTCGCCTACGGCATCGTCGATGGGCCCGGCTTCGCGGAGGAGCGGCGCGCGGTCGCCGGCGAGACACTCGCGCGCATCGACGCGACCTGGCCCTGCTTCATTTGCATCACCGGTGAATATGCGGCTGCCCTCGTCGACGGCGGAGATCCACGGGGGGCGATCGCCTTCCTGGATGGCCAGGAGGCGAAGCTTGCCGCGGCGGGCGTCCGCCGGGGGACGAACCTCTGGGGCGACCGCATGCAGGCCCACCTCGACCTCGGCGAGCCCGAACTCGCCCTCGAAGCGCTCGACCGGAGGCCCGACGACGGCGACGACACCGTCCGCTACATGCTTGCTCGCGCCCGCGTGTTTGCCGAGCTTGGCCGCTGGGCCGACGCAGAGGCGGCGCTGCCACCCCTCGCAAAAATTATTGCAACTCCAGCCTATTACGAGCGCTGGGCCGAGACGATGAGCCTCTTCGTCGCTGGCGGGATCGCCCGGAACGACGCGCACCTCGGCAAGCTCTTGGAGGAGTTCGGCGCAACGCTGGAGGCCCACGGCGCCTTCCGGACCGCCTTTCACACCACCGAGATCCACGCGCGCCTCGCAGCGGCCCGTTCCTCGCCCCCGTCCCTCCGGCAGGCGCTCCGTCGCCTCACGCGGCTCCGCCAGAAGCTCCGCCCCCTCCCGGTGCTCGGGAGCGCCGTCGCGAATCTGCCGACGCGACCCCAAGATCCCGACGCAGTTCTGCGGGAACTTCAATCGATGCTCGAGGCGCTTCAAACAAAGTTGCATGATGCATGGAAAGAAAGCGTCCCCGTCGGAGCACGAACATCGGAAGCTCTTTTCGAGATGTTCCGCGATCGCGTGGAAGTGCTCTCCACCGATGAACGTTTGACCTTCTTGGAAATAGCAGTTGAGTCGACCCGGAAGGAGCCTTTGTTGGCCCGGGTGCCGCTCGCGGTCGCGCTCGGGGAAACCTATCTCCAGGCGGGCCTCCTCGACGACGCCCGCCCCCTCCTTGAACCGTTCGTTGCCGCTGGCGTTTACGAGCGCGAGGTCACCTACGTCTACGGCGCGGTCTTGCGTGCCGCCGGCGATCGGGCGGCAACAGCGACGCTCGTCGAGGCGCTCCTCGCCGCCAGCTCTTCGCCAACAACCGCCTCGGACGGATACTTTTTGCGCGGCCTCGATGCGCGCGCCGCCGCAGAAAAAGCACGCGGGCGTCATGAGCGCATGCGCCTCTACCGCGCCGCGCGGGAGGCCTTCGACGCGGTGATCGCGGGCGACGATTCGGTGATGAATACACGAAGATTCGCCGCCGAAGCGGCGAGCGCCCTCGGCGACTACCCGGCGGCACTCGCCTACTACACGGCGATTTGCGCGCGCACCCCCGATTCCGGCGACCACTGGGAGCGCATCCTCCTCGCCACGCGGCTCGGGGACTGGCCAGCGGTACGTGCGAGCGCAGCCGCCCTAGAACTCCCCGTAGATCCTCCAGAATCAGGCAGCGATAGCGACCCGATTGACGAAGCGTGGGCCTACTGTCGGCTCCGCCTCGATGACGGCTTCGAGGACCTGGAAAGCCCCTTCGAAACCTTCGCCCTGCGGACCGGCCCGGCAACCGCGCGCGGATTGGTAATCAGCGCCCCGGACAGCCCCCAGTTCTACCAAGCGACGTTCCTGATGCGCCCGAAGCCGCTCGACGGCGACGGCACCCGCGAGTCCCCTTACGTGTATCCTGCACTCGCTGTATTGGCGCAGCCCAACTACGTGTATTTTACCCTCGACGGTGCCGCCCCATCCGACGAAGCCTGGGGGGATCTGCGCCGTGCCGTGGACGAGGCCGGCGGAGAACTCCAACGCCACAGCGGCGAAAGTTATCGGGTTTTTGTGGAGAATGAGGCCGTTCCTGGGGTATTCGGGACGCTCGCCCTCCCGGCGACGGAAGACGTAGCGGCGTTTCACCGCCTCCTCACCGAGCACCCAGCCGCCTCGGGGCTCGTTTGGCTCGGGCTTGCGGCGGCTGCTGGGGACGAGGCTGCCGTCGAGCGCCAGAACGCCCAAGCCGACGCGCTCGGCCTCGCCGACTGACTGCAGACGGAGTGGGGCATCTTGCCCCATCGACGCGCTTCTGCCCCTCCGGTACCCCCCTCGTCGGAGAGCGGCGAGGAGAGAATATGCGCGTCGGAAAACGAATGGTTGGGCTGGTGGCTGCGGTGGGATTTCTCGTGTGCGGGGGCGTTGCGGCCGCCGATGGCGGGCCTTGGCAGAAGGATGCTGAGGAGGCGAAGTGGCGAGAATCGCTTCGTGAACTGGCCCCGTCCGCCGTGGCCGATTGGGACTGGGCGAACGCCGCGCGCGAGTCCGATCGGCAGGGGGCGACCTACGCCTTCGCGCGGGTCTACGCTGCGGCGCCAACGTTCGTCCATGCGCTCCGCCGCCAGTGCTCGACGGAGCCGATCCGCTCGGTCGCCATCGATCTTTGCCACGACGCCATTCGCCAGGATCCGCGCTGGGAAAACCGTTTCGCCCTCGCCTTGCGGCTCTTTCAAGGGGAGAAGACGCAAGTCTCCGAGCACGACGTCCAAGAGGCATTTGCCGCACTGAAGGCGGCTCGCGAGAGTGCGCCCGACGAGCCAACCATCCTCATCCTAGAGGCGATGGCCGCCTTCGAACGGCAAGACGAGGCGCCGCTCCGCGCCAACTATGCCCATTTGAAAGCGCTCCGGCCGGACGACCCCGCCACCCACTACTTGGGGGCCTTTCACGCGTTGATAGACAACGATCCGACTGAGGCACGCGCCGAGTTGGCTGCGTTTGAAACGAGCGGCAAATCGATCCCTGAATTTAGGGAATTCATTAATAAGTTCGCTTATCTCGAAGAGACAGAATGGACGCCACTCCGCATCGGAAAGTGGTTCTTGGGCGGTATTCTCGGCTGGCTAGCCGTGCTCGCTGCGCTGCTCGTGGCCGGCGAATTGCTTTCAAAAGCGACGCTGCACGCGACCGAGCGCTTCGACCCGAAGGATGGGGGCAATGCGGTCGGTGGAGCGGCCATTGTGAAGCGGCTCTACGCGACGGTGATGACGCTTTCCGGCGCTGTCTACTTCCTCTCGTTGCCCTGGATCGGTCTTCTCGTCACCGCGCTGGTCGCCGGGCTCATTTACGGCTGTTTCGCCGTCGGCACGATCCCGATCAAACTGCTTTTTATTGTGCTCGCCATGGGGGCAACGACCCTCTTCGCGCTCGCAAAAGCGGTCTACTACTCGTTCGTGACGCCAACGTCGGAAGACCCGGGGATCGTCCTCACGCGCGCCGCTCAGCCGCGCGTTCACGCGCTCCTTGCCGAGGTGGCCGAGCGCTGCGGGACCCGTCCAGTAGATCGATTGATTCTCACCCAAGGGACCGACTTTGGCGTCTTTGAGCAAGGGGGCTTCCTGGAGACTTCTCGGGGGCGTGGCGTCCGCTGCTTGGTCGTGGGCGTCGGCCTGCTCCGCGGCGTTGGTCCCGAAGACGAAACGCGTATTGCGCTGCGACTCGGCCCGCTCAAAGCGATTTTGGCCCACGAATATGGCCATTTTAAGAACGAAGACACCGCCGGTGGCGCCTTCTCGTTTGCCACTCTTCGTTCGATGACGACGCTCCTCCAGCAGCTCGTCACCCATGGTGCTGCGTCGGCCTTCAATCCTGCGTGGCACTTCGCCCTTCAATACTTCAAACTGTACCTTCGGATCTCCCACGGAGCGACGCGCCTCCAGGAGGTCCTCGCCGATCGCTGGGCGGTCGTCGCGTACGGGTCGGAGAACTTCGTGGCCGGTCTGGAGACGACGATTCGCGCAGCCACGCGCTTCAACGCGATCACCGACCGTGTGATCCACAAGGCGATCCACGAGAAGGCAATCGTCCCGAATTTGTACGCATTTGCCGATGATGGCACCGCGCTTGGTGCCGATGTAAACGCCGTGCTCGCCGCAAGCGATCACACGTTTGAAGCGCGCCTCGCCGAGCCAGCAAGCGCCTATGACAGCCACCCGCGCCCCGCCGATCGCATCGCCCGTGCGCGCGCCCTCGCCATCCCCCACGAGGCCGACGACACCCCCGCCTGGTCCCTCTTTGAGCACCCCGAGGAGCTCGAACGGGCACTTACGGCGCGAATTGCCCACGCCGTTTTCGACAACCACGGCGTCGTTCTCCGCACCGCGACCACGACCTGAGTGCAAACGGGGCGCGTTGCGCGCAAGACCGGCATCTGACGCATCCGTTGCGCCTTGTTTTTTTTGCGCTTCAGGCTCTGACCGCAACGGCACGGTCCTCGCTGTGCGGCGCCTCGGAGGCTTTTGCCATGACTCACCCGTTCGTTCTCGTCGTCGGTATCGATTTTTCCGATCTCTCCGCCCAGGCGTTTCGCGTCGCGCGACGCCTTGCGAAGGGGCACGCAAAGGCGGTCATTCATGCGGTCGCCGCCATTCCGGGGACGAGCGATCCCGATCGCATCGAAGACGATGAACTCGAGCGGCGGGCGACCGATCGTCTCACCCAGTTCCTCACCGCCGAGCACGCCGAAGAGGCAGGAATCCCCGTGATTCCTCACGTTTCCGTCGGCCAGCCGCTGCATGTCATCAACGAGTTCGCCGCCGAGGCCCGCGCCGATCTCGTCGTCCTCGGAACCCATGGGCGGACCGGTCTTGAGCGCCTTGTCTTTGGCTCCGTCGCTGAGCAGGTCGTCCGTACGGCGCCGTGCTCGGTCCTCGTCGTGCGTGAGCGGAAACTCGCCCCCGAAGAGCTGATCGAACCGGCGTGCCCGTCGTGCGTCGTTGAGCGCGAAAGAACGAACAATCCTGAAGCTTTGTGCGCGATCCATCACGAGCGCCACCAGCGACGGAGCAGCCTCGCCGGCGGGGACACGTTCGGTCTCGGCGCCCTCGATTTCCACGTCAGCGGCGTCTGACCGACTGGGGCAGAACGCCACAACCGATCGGCGTGGAGTTTGGCTATCCGCCGGGGGGTGAAGCCTTTTGCCCCCCGCCTGGTTGCCTCTGCCCTCGCCCTCTTGGCCGCGTCTTCTTCGGTCACCGCCTGCAAGAAAAAGCCGGCGCCGACCGACAACGCCTCCAAGCCAGCCCCGGGAACGCCGCTACCGAACGCGTCGTTTACCGGGGATTTTCGTGCAAAAATCGACGATTCGGATCGGATCTTTGCGCGTGTCGGCGACCGCCGGTTCACCAATGCCGCCGTCCGCATCGCCCAGGTGACCCCGGCCAAAGCGGGGGACGGGCGCCTCCTCGATGGGCTCACGGCGATCGAACGGAGCTATCCGACGCCGAACGGTCCGTTCGTGGTGAAGGACGACACCTTCGACGCCTGGGTCGACGCGCTGAGTGCGAAGGTCGCGCCGGCGCGGGTCGCCGACCCGGGGACGATCGCAAAGCTTGATGCCCGCGTCCCGCTCGCGACGGCAGTGGCGATTCCCCTGCTTGGCCGCGCAGAAGCGACCCTCGCTGCGACGCCCGACGACCCGCAGGCGCTCGCAGATGGCGCCGCTGCAGCGGCCTCGCTGCTGCTCCTTGTGGACGATCCTTGGGACCGTACCGACCCCCTCGCCACGCGCGCGATTGAACACTTCGTCCGTGCGACGGCGGGCGCCAAGGCGCTCCTGCCGAACACCCGCGCCGCGCTCGCCCTTGCCCTCGGCTATGAGACGATGGGCGGCACCTATGCGGGGACGAGCGGCCTGATGGCTGCATTTGCCACGCGCGACCGCGGCGCTCTCGGCGCGAAGACCTTCACCGGTGAGGCGGCGACGGTCCTCCGGGCCCGCTACGACCGCCACGTTGAGCCGATTTTCGACGCCTTCGTCGCCGAGCACGCCTTGGCCGACCGAAACGCGACCGTCGCGACCTTGGTGGAGCGGGCGCAACTCTCCTCGCTCAACGCCCGCGGCTCCTTCGCCGCCGAAGCGGCCAACGACCTTGCCGGCGCTCTGGAAGCACTCGGAAAAGCGATCGGCCCCGACGCGGCGCCGCTCACGCGCCTGCGTACCGACGGGACTTCGACGACCATCGACGCCCTCAACATCGCAGATGCGCTCGGGAATCTGCCGAATGCCAACGAGCATTTTCGCGCCGAAATGCGCGCTCTTGCGGAAGCTGCGATCTTCGCCGCCGTCCAGGCCCCGGTCTCCCTCGCGACGATCCGCGGAGGCGGCGTCGAGGCGACCCTCGGCGCCATCGACGAACGCACCGCAACCCTCACCGGCGGCCCGAGTGCACGTCTCGCGACGCCGTTTGCGGCACGCCTGCGGGCCGAGTGGCTCGCGAAAGAACAGGCTTCGGCGGCGGCCGTGCTCCCCGCGCTCGTCACGGCCCGCCCCCTGCCGGGCCGCCCGCCGACCGCGCCCGGCGGGGATCGCGAGACGGCCACCACCGAGAAATTTCTCGATGAAGTGGCACGCGCGAGCGACCGACGCCCGTCCCATGCCGCCGCGTTTGGGCACCTCGTCGCCCGTCAAACCTACGCGGCCCCGGTAACCGCCGCCATCTACGCCGCGGGGGCGCGGGCTGCGGGGGCACAGAATTGTTTTCTTGAACTCGCAACGCTGCGGCGCCAGCTCCCGCCCATGCAGCGCGGAAAGAGTGTGCCTGGTTTCGGGTCACTTACGCCGGTTATTGCGCTCCAGAAGCTGGCGGCCGATGCTCGCTGCGGGAGTGGCGCTCGTCTCCAAGCGTTCCTCGTTTCCTCGGAGGGGGACCCCGCGGAAGCGACATCAGAATTTCTCAAGAAAATAAGTATTTCTGCAGACAACGTCACCGATGCGGGCACGCTGCTGGCCCTCCGGGGGGCCGACCGTACGGAGGCCGTCGTCGCCAATTCCTGGATCCAGCAGTATCCGAAGCGGGTCGATCTCGATGCCGCACTTGTCCGCGATACTTTGGCAAAAGTTCTTCTTCGACAAGGCAAATTCAAAGAAGCAAAAGAGGCACTTGTACCGATTCTCAGCGTTGGCGCGAACAGCCCCCTTCAGGACGCGGCCATCGCCGAAGCGGGCCTCGGAAACGCCGCCGCCGCCACACGACTGCTTGACGATGCCGAGCGCCGGTACCACCGCAGCGCGTTTGGACGGGCGTCGGTTGCGGCGTTCGCCGGGGACGGACCGGGCGTCGTCGCTCCGCTCGTCGCGGCGAAGGACGCCGCCTACAGCATGGATATCACACGCATTTTTACGACGCTTTGGCGGACCGACGGCGGAGACGGCGGCGTCCCTGCGACCAAGATCGTCCCTGCCTTTTTTGCGCGCACCGGCGGCACCGCCGACGTGAACGGCCGCGTGAGGCTCGGTCTATTTCTTGCGCGCGAACTCGCGGCGAGCCCCTACGACAACACACGCACTCGCTTCCTGACGGCATTGACCGATGCCTCGTTGGTCCACGGGAACCCGATGGAGGCGGTGAATGTGTATGGAGCTCTCGACCGCGGCCTTGGGCGGAAGGAGGCACGCACCTTCCTCGACGGCGCACTCCCGGCGGCGGCGCGGCGTAACGGCTTTGGCGACATCTGCCTCGTCGCCGGTGCTGACGACCTCTTCCTCGACGGCATCGCAGCGACGCCGACCACCGTGGCCAACAGCGGCGACGAGAGCGACCTCCTCGTCGCCACGATTGCCCTCTTGCGGAGCCGGGATACCGAGCGCGTGAAGGCGGCGCTCGCCCCACTGAAGGTACCGACCAGCCACTACGGAGTCGCCGCGGCCTGGATCGCTGCGCCGGTCGTCGGCCCGATCGCCGGAAACCCGACGGAAGAACAACTGGTCGCCTACGCGAGCGACCCACGCAAGGGGGCAGAAATTACTGCTTACCTGGGGCTCGGTTTCGCCGTGCGTGGCGATCATGCCCGAGCGATCCGCTATTTGAGAGCCACGGTTCGCACGAACGATACGCGATTGACGGAAGTCGCCCTCGCTCGCGAAATTCTCAATACCTATGCGAGCTACGGAACCGGAGCACTCACACTTCCCCCGGGTATCCCTGCCCCCTTCTGAGCCATTTCAGAAGGAAATCGGACGAACTTCAAAGCCGTCCTTTTTGAAGGCTTCGACGACCTGATCGTAGCTGGCATCCAGGTGGAGACCGCGCTCCCACCCCTCGGCGGGGGCGCCGCCGACGAGATCGGCGAGGTCGTCGTCGTATTCTTCGGTGAACTGGTCGAGGGCACCGAGGATTTCTTCGGCATTCTCGTCGGTTGCGGTCGTCTCCGGGATGACGTCGAAGAGGGTCCCCTCGAAAGCGAGGTCGTGGAGGTAGACGGCGCGCTCGCCGTAGGCGGCAAGGGCCGCTTCGGGGATGACGTCGGCAAAATACTGGGCGGCAAAGCTGCGGACGGTTTCAACGAGGACGATGCGCGGTTGCGTGGAAGCCATGCCGCGGGTGCTACCACGGACGGGTGGCGGTGACGGCGGGCATCGGTTGCGGTAGGCGGTCTCCATGCTCCTCCTCCTGCGCGGCGGTTCCGTGTTTGCCCCTGAGCCGCTCGGCATCTGCGATTTGCTCGTCGGCGGCGGGAAAATCCTGGCGATTGCCCCGAAGCTGCCTCCGATGGAGGCCTTTGCTCCGGCGCCCGTGACGGAGATTTCGCTGCAGGGTGCACGAGTTATTCCGGGCCTCCTCGATGCGCACGTCCACAGCACTGGCGGCGGGGGCGAGGCGGGGCCTCATACGCGGGTTCCGGCAGTACCTCTTTCCGCATTTACCCTCGGTGGAATCACGACGGTCGTCGGCCTCTTGGGGACCGATGGAACGACGCGCTCCATGGAAAACCTCGTTGCCGCGACGAACGCGCTCCGCGTTGAGGGGCTCTCCGCCTACTGCTGGACGGGCGGCTACGAGGTGCCTCCGGTAACTCTTTCCGGCTCCGTCCGACGCGATATCGCGTTTGTGGAGCCGATTGTCGGCGTCGGAGAAATGGCGATCTCCGATCATCGGTCCTCCCAACCGACGTTTGAGGAGTTCATCCGGATCGCCGCCGATTGCCACGTCGGCGGTTTGATGACCGGAAAAGCAGGTATTCTACACCTGCACCTCGGCGATGGAAAACGGGGACTTTCCCTCGTGCGGCGCGCCCTGGACGAAACCGAGCTCCCGCCACGGGTCTTCTATCCGACGCACGTCAATCGCAACAAAGCCCTTTTTGACGAGGCGCTCGCGATCGCGCCTCGGGGGGTAACCGTCGATGTGACCGCCTTCCCCGTCGAAGAGGGCGAAGACGCCTGGTCGGCGGAAGACGCCATCGAGCGCTACTGGGCCGCCGGCGGGCCCGACAGCCGCATTACCTGCAGTTCGGATGGCGGCGGCTGCCTGCCGACGTTCAACGGCCAGGGGGAACTCGTGCGAATGGACTTCGCGCGCCCCAGCGCCCTTGCCGGAGCACTACGCGCCCTCCTCGATCGCGGTCATCCGCTGGAACGCGTCCTCCCGGTGTTCACGAGCAATGTCGCCAACCTTTTGCGATTGCACCAAAAAGGGCGCATTGCGGTCGGCACCGACGCCGACCTCGTCGTTCTCAGCGACGAGCACCACGTGCGCGACGTCCTTGCTGGTGG
>JAAFHJ010000500.1 GCA_013298325.1 Myxococcales bacterium
TCGCGAAAAAGGCCGATGAGGCATTTTGCGACATCGGCCTTTCTTGGGGGATGTTCCGAACGACTCAGTCCTGCAAACTGTGCGTCGCTGTGCCACCCAGGGCGGTCTCCTGAAAGGTGAAACCGCTCATTTCTCGGCGCGCCGAGTTGAGCTGCCACTCGCCATCAAAGAGCACGACCGGGCGACCGCGGACGTCGCGACAGGGGATCCCGAGGCGGTTGCGGTCGAAGTCGAGGAGGTCGAAATCTCCACCATCTTCGCGACGTACCCAGCGGGCGAAGTCGCAGCCAAGCCCCTCGAAGCGGGCATCGACGTCGTACTCCCCCTTCAGGCGGAACTTCGCGACTTCGATCTGCAAGCGACCGACGGCGCCGAGGATCGGCTCGCCACCACGCTCAGGAATGTACAACTGAATCGTACCCTCCTGCGCGAGCTGCTCGAGGCCCTTCTTCAATTGTTTCCGGCGCATCGGATCGGCGAGCGTGACCCGCACGAAGTGCTCGGGTGCGAAGCTCGGAATCTCTTCAAAGGTGAACGGCTTGCCCGCCGTGAGCGTGTCGCCCACTTCGAAGATCCCGGGATCGTAGAGGCCGACGACGTCCCCCGCGAAGCCTTCGTCGACGATCGTCCGCTCCTGGGCCATGAAGGTCGTTGGGTTCGCCAGGCGGATCTGCTTGCCGGTGCGGACGTGGTTCACCTTCATATTCTTCTCGAATTTGCCCGAGCAGACGCGGAAGAAGGCGATGCGGTCCCGGTGGGCCTTGTCCATGTTCGCCTGAATCTTGAAGACGAAGCCGGAGAAGGGGTCGGTCGGGTGGAGGACGCCGGTCGACACTTCGCGGTCGTTCGGCGGGCTCATCCGCTGGATGAAGTCGTCGAGGAAGATTTCGACGCCGAAGTTGTTCATCGCCGAACCGAAGAACATCGGGGAGACTTCCCCGGCGAGGAACTTCTCTTTGTCGAAGGCGTCGCCGGCCGCTTCGAGGAGTTCGTACTCCTCCATAAAGCGATTGTAGCCCTCGTCCCCGAGCTCTTCTTTGAGGCGCGGATCGTGGACGCCGGTGACCGAAACCGGCTCGACTTCCCGGGAGCCGGACTGCTGGGAGGAGCCGGCAAACTTCGCATCGAAGAGGAAAATTTCCTTCTTTTCGCGATGATAGACGCCACGGAACGTCGCCCCCGAATAGAGGGGCCACGTCACCGCGTAGACGCCGATACCGAGGACGCTTTCGACCTCCCCGATGAGATCAAAGGGCTCACGACCGGGGCGGTCGAGTTTATTTACAAACGAGAAGATCGGCATCTTCCGCTGGCGACAAACGCGAAATAGCTTCTTCGTCTGGGTTTCAACACCCTTCGCACAATCGAGCAACATGACCGCGGCGTCGGCGGCGTGGAGCGTGCGGTAGGTGTCCTCGCTGAAGTCGGCGTGGCCCGGCGTATCGAGGAGGTTGATGACGAGGCCCCGGTAGGGGAACTGGAGCACCGACGAGGTGATCGAAATCCCGCGTTCCCGCTCCATTTCCATCCAGTCGGAGACGGCGTTGGCACGCCCCCGCTTCGCCTTCACGCTTCCGGCGAGCTGAATGGCACCCCCGTAAAGGAGGAGTTTTTCCGTCAGCGTCGTCTTGCCGGCGTCCGGGTGCGCGATGATCGCGAAGGTGCGGCGCCGCTCAATTTCGCGGGCGAGCTCGGGGGCTACGGTCGACATAGCGCGGGGCTTACTTCAGGTGGCGCAGGCGAGCCAGGAGGGAAAGCGCCGTCACACTCGCAGGGGCCGCCGCGACCTCCTGAAATGAACGCCATTCGCTCCGTTCGCGCCGTTCGACGCTCCGCCTTCGTGGGTCTATTCCTTGTAAGCTGCACGCATGCCACGCCGGCGCCTCGCCCACACGCGGAAGAAATCCCAAGTTCTATCGAGTCATTGCCCGCTCCGTCGGCCGTGACCATGGAGGCGCCGCCCTCGCAAGAGGCGCCGCTCGCCGGCCACCTGGAAGCGGTGACCGACCTGCCGCTGAATCGCGTCTGCGATCTCACGCCCTTCCAGGGGCGCCTCTTCGCCGCGCTCGCCCGTCGCCCCCTTGGGAGCGATGGCGCCGTCGTGGCGGAGTACTCGCCGGAAACCCAAAAGGTTTCGAGCGCTTTTGACTGGAATCGCCGCGGGGAACCGACCGAGGGTGGCGGCGGCGGTCAGGGCTTTCTGCGCGTGCGCGCCATCGGCGACCGCCTCTACGTCCCCGATGCCGATCCCCCTTACGGCGGCCTCGGCGTCGTCGATCACGGCACGGAAGGGTACGTATTTCTTTCCGATTCTGCGGGAACCTTCCCGCCGCCGCGCGCCCCCCACGCGCGGATCCCGGCGGGGACTGCGGTCCTGCCGCGGGCCTACCACGTCTTCGATGTGGCTGAATTTCGGGGGGTTTTGTACGCCTCCACCGGCGCCGTCCCGCCGAGCGAGCCTGCGTGGACCGGTAGCGCGCCGGGCGCCCTCCTCGCCGCCCCGCCGACGCCGAGCGCTCCCAGCGCCACCGCCCGATGGACCTTTGCCCTTGGCTACCCACGACGGGCGAAGAAAGGCACCTATCTGTACGAGGATGGCGTCTGGAGGCTCACCTATCTAACGGTATTTCGCGACGAACTCTATGCCGGGATTCAAGACTACGATGGGCGCTCTTCCGCCGATTTTATTCGCGTGGCTCCGCCGGCTGGGCGGTCGACCCTCCAGGACGACGACGCCGTTCCGGTACGCGTCACGACCGGCGGCGCCGCAGCGACCCTCCGCTGGTATGTCGATGAGTTTGAGAAAACCAGCACGCTCTATTGGATTTCGACCGGTGGCGGCGACGGAGGAACGCTGCGAAAATCGATGGATGGCCTTACCTGGACGACGATCGCGCTGCCGGCACCGCTCGGGCGGCCGACCGACGTTCGCCGGGTCTTGCGGAGCGCCACCTCGCCGGGGCACCTCCTTGTGCTTGGCGAAAACGGCATCGCCGAACTCGCCGGGGGGGCGGCGACGCTCGTAAGCGCCGTCGACGAGGGACTGTTGGAGAAGGTCTACGACACGAAACAGAAGAAGAAAGTTTCAAAAAGCCCCTTTGAGATCAGCGATCTTCTTTGTGTGTCGCCGCTCGCGGAACTCAACGGCGTCGTCTACCTGGGGGGCGCACTCGGGACGAAGGCGCGTCTTTTCCGGCTCGCCCTCGATCGCCGGTGAGCACGGCCCCGGCGAACTTTGATAGACGCGCCCCATGTCCGACGTCCGCGTCCGCTTTGCCCCGTCTCCGACCGGTTACCTCCACATCGGAGGCGTCCGCACCGCCCTCTTCAACTGGCTCTGGGCCCGGAAAACCGGAGGAAAATTCATCCTCCGCATCGAAGATACCGACCAGGCGCGCTCCACCCCGGAGAGCACGCAGGTGATCCTCGACTCCCTCCGTTGGCTCGGCATCGACTGGGACGAGGGGCCGGAAGTGGGGGGCGATTTCGGCCCCTACGCGCAGATGGAGCGGCTTGCACTCTACACCGAGTACGCCGAGCGGCTCATCGCCGCGGGGAAGGCCTACCGCTGTACCTGCACGAAAGAGACCCTCGACGCCCAGCGCGAGGCGCTCAAAGCCAAGGACCCGAAGGCCCAATTCAAATACCCGGGCACCTGCCGCGGTCAAAAGGATGTTCCGCCGGGGACGCCCCACGTCATTCGCTTTGTTGCGCCGACCGAGGGGGAGGTCGTCTATCACGACAAAGTCTTCGGCGAGATCCGTACTCCAAACAAGGAAAGTCAGGATTTCGTCCTGATTCGGACGGACGGCGTCCCCCTCTACAACTTCGGCGCCGTCGTCGACGATCTCACGATGAAGATCACGCTCGTCGCCCGCGGGCGCGACCACATGATCAACACGCCGCCGCAGATTTTGCTCTACGAAGCGCTCGGCGCACCGGTCCCCGAGTTCGCCCACCTCCCGATGATGCTGAACCAAAAAGGGGCAAAACTCGCAAAGCGCGACGGTGCAGTTGGTGTCAGCGAGTATCAGAATGCCGGTTTTACCCC
>JAAFHJ010000512.1 GCA_013298325.1 Myxococcales bacterium
GGAGGGGGTGAAAGGGCTCGCCGTCTTCTGGATTTTCTATTTCCAAAAGCGCGAATTTGATGGCGTTGTCGACGGGATCATTTACGCGACCTTCGCCGCCCTAGGCTTCGCGGCGTTTGAAAATATCGTGTATTATGCACGTGCGAGCGACGCCCAAATCCTCGAAGGGAAGGACGGCGCCCTCGCCACGACCTTCTTCCTCCGCGGCATCCTCGCACCGTGGGGGCACCCGCTCTACACGGCGATGACCGGCATCGGCTTCGGCATCGCCCGCGAGACGGAAAAGACCTGGGTCCGCTGGCTCGCCCCCCTCGGCGGCTACTGCGCCGCGGTCTTCCTCCACTTCGTCTGGAACTTCGCGGCGACCGTCTCCGGCATGCTCATGCTTGTCATGTTGCCGCTCTGGCTCCTGTTCGTCGTCGCCTTCCTCGGGATGCTCGTCTGGCTCGTCGCCCGGAAGGGGAAGATCATTCGCAAGCACCTTGAAGACGAAGTTCTTCTTGGGAATATGACCCCTTACGAACTCGATCTTGTCTCGTCCCCCTTTGGGTCGTTCCGGGCCACGATGAGCTACGGCGGCTCTCTCGGCCGGAAATTCATCACTGCAGCATCCCGGCTCGGCCTCTCGAAATGGCACGCCGGGCGCGCCGCGCGGGGGCGCAAGATGACCGTCTCCGCCGACTTCGTCCTCCCGCTCCGTCGTGAACTCCACGACCTCCGCGCCCGCATTCAGCATGCGGTCGGGCGCCCGATCCCGATGCCGCAGGCCTGGGATCCGAGCCAGGCGCCGCGAAACGTGCATCCCCAGCAGCAGCAGCACCACCCCCAACAGGGCTACCCCCAGCACGGCTACCCGCCCAATAACCCTTGGGGCCGGCGGTGAAGCAGCTGCAATCTACACGTATCATCCTGGTTCGTCACGGGCGGACGAAGGACAACGAGCGGCGCGTCTTTCAAGGGCAGAAGGGGGGCCCCCTCGATGACGTCGGTCAGCGCCAGGCGGTGCTCGCCGCGGGGCGCCTCGGCAACAAAGA
This sequence comes from Myxococcales bacterium, assembly GCA_013298325.1. Classification (GTDB taxonomy): domain Bacteria; phylum Myxococcota_A; class Polyangia; order Polyangiales; family Polyangiaceae; genus JAAFHJ01. The sequence goes on from JAAFHJ010000512.1 coordinate 1,035, forward strand.
GATCGATGCCGTCTATGCCTCTGATTTGATTCGTGCTTCCGAGACGGCGCGTATCCTCGCCACGCCCCACGGTCTCGTCGCCGAGCTCGATCCGCGCCTGCGTGAGGTCGATGTCGGCGGGTGGTCGGGCCTCGGGACCGACGAAATTCGCGTCCAGTTTCCCGAAGAATACAGCGCCTGGAACCGTGGCGACGACGTGCGTCGGGGCGGCGGGGAGAGCTACGCCGACGTCGCGATCCGGATGGAGCAGGCGATCGACGAGCGGGTGAAGCTCACGCCGCGGACGACGATGCTCTTCGTGAGCCACGGCGGCGCCATTCGCGCCTACGTCGCGCGGGTCACCGGCTGCCCGCTGCCAGCGCTCGGGGCGGTCGCGAACACGGGCATCAGCGTGCTCGAGCGCTCCTCGAAGGGGGCGCGGCTCGTCGTGTACAATGACACCGCGCATCTCGGAGACGTCGCGCTCAAGACGTAATCTTTGCGCGAAAAACGCCGATTTTGCAGCGACGATGGACGCACGCCCGCTTCCATCGTCGCCCTGTTTTTGTGCTAGTTCGTCGCACCCATGAGCGAAGCAGCACGCGGTCCTGGTCTCATTGAAATCGACGTTCGTGAGTTCGGCGGAAAGAAAGACGGGGTTCGCCAAGAGTCGAACGATCGCCTCTTTTTCCAGCTCTTCGTCTTCGACGCCGCCCCCGGCCAGAGTGGCGACGCCGTCGCCAAGCAGCTCGGCGAGCTTTTGACCGCACGGAACATCAGCGGCGTCGTTTACGCCGATGCGAACGGCCCCCGTGGCGTCGGTCTGCTCACCTGGTCCTACGAGCCGACCCATTTCGTCGAGAACGTCCGCCCGCTCTTCGCAGAGCCGGGACTGATCGACGTCACTTTCCGCGAAGATTTCACCATGCTCGGGCGCACCTACTCGCTCGGCTACGAGCCCGATCTCGCCCATGTGCTCTTCACGCGGCCGGTGAACAACGTCCTCGACGAGAAGCTCGGTTGGCACGTCTGGTACCCGCTCCGCCGCAACGGCGCCTTCGCGAAGCTTTCGCCGGACGAGCACGGTGCCGTGCTGAAAGAGCATGCAGTCATTGGCTTTTCCTACGGTCAGGCGGGTCTTGCCCATGACGTCCGCCTCGCGTGCCACGGCCTCGACGCCAAGGACAACGAGTTCGTGATCGGCATCGTGAGCGACAAGCTCCATCCGATTTCCCACCTTGTTCAAACGATGCGGAAGACCCGGCAGACGAGCGAGTTCATCTCCCAGATGGGCCCCTTCTTCGTCGGCCGCGTCGTTCATCGCACTGTCGGTCCGTCGCCGGTCCCGCCGAGCGCCTGAAGCGGGCTGCAACCGGAAGGGGCAAAACGTCGCGAGCGATTTTGAACGCTTCGCGACGTCTTCCGTTTCTGCTCTAAATGATGCGACCGGGCCGAACCGGACCGCGATAAGAGGCGACTGTGGACGCGAGCCTTCGTGAAGTCTTCGATTTGGTCGTTCGCTGGATTCACCTGATCGCCGGGATCATGTGGGTCGGCAACAGCATGCTCTTCAACTGGCTCGACAGAAACCTCGAGAAGCCGGAAGGGGCCAAGAAGGGGCTCTTCGGCGAGATCTGGATGCTCCATTCCGGGGGCTACTACCAGGTCGAAAAGAAGATGATCGAGCCTGGGCAAATGCCCAAGACGCTCCATTGGTTCAAATGGCAAAGCTATTCGACCTGGATCTCTGGCATCACGCTCCTCATTCTCGTCTACTACATGCAGGACGGCTTCCTCGTCGATGATGGCGCTCGCCTCACGAACGAGCAGGCGAAGGACTTCGGGCTCGCCTTCGTGTTCGGTGGATTTGCTATCTACGACCTTTTGTGGCGCACAATTGGCAGGAAATCCGAGCAGATCGCCCACGCTTTGACGCTTGCGATGTTCGTCGGCGCGCCGTTTTTGGCCTGCCACTTCCTCGCCGGTCGCGCCGCCTACATCCACGTCGGCGCGCTCATCGGAACCTGCATGGCAGGGAATGTTTTCCTCGTGATCGTCCCTTCCCAGCGCGAGTTGGTGAAGAAGACCGAGTCGGGAAATACCCACGATCTTTCGCTGAGCGACCGCGCGAAACAGCGCTCGATCCACAATAACTATTTCACGTTTCCGCTGCTCTTCTTGATGGTGAGCAACCACTTCCCGCTCACGTACACCAACAAGTATCCGGCATTGATGCTGATCTTCTTGGCGACGATCGGGGCCCTCGTTCGCCACATCCTCAACATCCGCTTTACCTTCCAAGCCTGGATCCCGGCACTCGCGTCGGTGCTCACCATCGGCGTCGTCGGCCTTGTCATGGCGGTCCGGATTTCGAACGCCTCGACGGTGCCGACGGAGAAGGTCCCGTTTGCCCGCGCAGAGGCGATCATCCAGCAGCGCTGCCTCCCCTGCCACGCCGCCCACCCGACCGACGACATCTATACGGTGGCGCCCAAGGGGGTGATGTTCGACTCGAAGGAGCAGATCAAGGCGCTCGCTTCGGAGATCAAGATGCGGGCGGTCACCTCGAAGCAGATGCCCCAGGGGAACAAGACCCACATCACCGACGAAGAACGTGCGACCCTCGGCGCATGGGTCGCTGGTGGCGCGCCGCTCGACTGAAGACGGTTGATAACTTAGGGATTGTTCTGGCAATTCTCGCAGTCGCAGCCTGCGGGACGACGACACTCCCGAGCAACACTGAGCGTAGCGACGCGGCGGTCGCTGATGGCGCACTCCCCACCCAACTCGACGCGGGATCGGTCGCCGATGCCCGCCCGGCGGAAGATGGCGCGGTCGATGGCGCGGTAGCCGCTCGTTGCCCCGCGGACACCTTCTCGGACTGCTCGCCGATGACGCGCACCTCCTGCACCGTCCCACCGCTGCCGGCCGCGGGGAAAAAAAAAA
>JAAFHJ010000501.1 GCA_013298325.1 Myxococcales bacterium
AGGCGCCGGCGCCGTAGTGGGGGCAGCGCTCGCCGTCGGTGATGGTGACCGTCGTTCCGAGCACATCAAAGGTGGTTTCGGCGGCGGCCGCTTCGGAAATGGCAGGCACTTCAAAGGGGACTTCGAGGAGCGCCGAGAGTTCGCGGGCGAGCCCGAGGTGGCCGAGACCGTCGGGGCGGTTCGGCGTGAGGCCGATCTCAAAGATGAAATCGTGGGCCTCCCGGACCGCGTCGGCAAACGGAGTTCCCGGCGGGGCCGAGTTCGGCGCGAGGACGAGGATCCCGTCGCTGCTGTCGCCGAGACCGAGCTCCTTCTCCGAGCAGAGCATCCCCTCGGAGACGACGCCGGCGATCTCGCGGGGGGCGAGCGTCACGCCGAGGGCCGGCAGGTAGGCGCCGAGCGGCGCGAGGACGACCTGATGGCCGGGCTCGGGGACGTTCGGTGCACCACAAACAATTCGCTGGGTTCCGGAGGGGCCACGGTCGACGGTGACGAGGCGGAGGCCGCTCTTCGTCGGGTGGGGCTCCCGCGCGACGACGGTCACGACGAGGCAGCTCGTCGTCGCCGCGCCGTACTCGTCGATGCCTTCCACTTCGAAGCCGGCGCCGGTCAGCACCTCGGCGAGCTTGGCGGGGGCGAGCGACGTGCGCGCGACGGCGGGGACGAGTTCCGAGAGCCAGTTGTAAGAAGCCTTCATGATCGTGATCCAGGATCCGGGAAAGAGTCGGTAACCAACGATGATTGCAACGCCCCGCGCCGTTTCGTCACCGCCTTCGGCGGTTTCGGGCGGACGCGCAGAAGCTCGCTTAGAACTGGGCGAGGAAACGCGGATCGTTTTCGAAGAAAAGGCGAATGTTCGGGACGCCGTACCGGAGCATCGCGAGCCGCTCGAGGCCCATCCCGAGGGCGAAGCCGGTCCACTTCTGTGTCTCGTCCCGGCGAAGCGCCGGATCCGAGAACGTTTGCGGCTCGCCGGCAACGTTCATCCCGCACTCTTCGAAGACGACCGGGTCGATCATCCCGCAGCCGAGAACTTCAATCCATCCGGTATGTTTGCAGAGGTTGCAGCCGGCGCGGGTCCCGTCTTCCTTCCGGCAGAAGACGCAGCCGATGTCGACTTCAGCCCCCGGCTCGACGAAGGGGAAGTAGCTCGGGCGGAGGCGGACCGGCGTGCCGGCGCCGAAGAGGCGTGCGGCGAAGGCCTCAAGGATCCCCTTCAAATGGGCCATCGAAACGTTCTCGTCGACGAGGAACGCCTCCAGCTGGTGGAACATCGGCGAGTGGGTCGCGTCGTCGTCGCGGCGGTAGACGGTCCCCGGCGCGATGTAGGCGAAGGGGGGCGTCATCGACGTCATCGCGCGGACCTGGATGTTGCTCGTGTGCGTCCGGAGCAGGTGGCCGTCGGTCGTCCAGAAGCTGTCCTGCATGTCGGTCGCCGGGTGGTCTGGCGGGAAGCCCAACTTTGTGAAGTTGTTGACTTCGTGCTCGACTTCCGGCCCATCGAAGACGCCGAAGCCGAGGCTCTTGAAGATGGCGATGACCTCTTCGCGGACCTGGCTGATCGGGTGGGCGTGCCCTTCCGCGCGGAGGGTGCGGGCCGGGAGCGTGAGGTCGAAGGGGCGCGCGTGGAGCTCGGCGTGGCGGAGCTCGGCGGCGAGGGTGGCGAGGCGCTGATCAAAGGCGGTTTCGACTTCGACACGGAGCGCATTTACCTTGGCGCCGATCGCCTTGCGCGCGTCGCCGGGGATCGCCCCCATCTGCTTCAAGATGGCAGTTAGCTCCCCTTTTTTGCCAAGGATCTTGGCGTTTTCGTCGCGGAGCGTCTGCTCGTCGTTCGCCGCCGCAAACCGGCTCGGGTAGCCGTCGCGGAGGGTCGTCAGCGCCTGCTCAATCGCTTCGTGGGTGGCGTGGGGGGCATCCATGATGGGGGGCCACTACTACAAAGTTCCCCATTTGTAGCGCCGAGATGCGCGTGGCCCGACCATCGTGAAGTGTCCCCCCGCCAGGAAAAAACCTACTGGCAGGCGAGCTCGGTGCTGCTCTTCAGCGACGCTTTTCCGTCGCAGCTGGTGCTGCAGGTCTTCCCCGTCGGGCACTGGAGGCCGGCGAGGCGGGTGCCCCCCTTGCATTGAATGGCCGCTTTGGCGATTTCCGGATCGCAGTAGAAGCCGTCCGCCTTCCCTTGGCAGAACGCCGCCGGCGGGACCGCCTGACAGCCTTCTCCCGTGTTCGGAGCACGGAAACAATAGGCGGTCGGCGTCTTTCCGGCGCGACTGTTGGTGATCGAACCGCTGTTGTAGGCGCCGTCCGAAACGCGGTTGTCGATGGCGGTCAATACGCCATTCTGGTTATCGGCGACCATGAAGACGTGGCCGGAGTGGGCGTCGGTTCGGTAGGCATCGCCAACGCCCCGGATCTTCGGGTTGTTCTTGCTCGCGCCGTACTCGTTGAGATCTTGGGTGAATCCGATGTCGCCCGGCTGACATTGGGCGGCGGGGACCGGCTTCCAGCCGCGCTTGATCAGCTCTTCTTTCACGCCCGGCCCGCCGGAACCGACAGCATCGGTACGCGTGCGCATCGGGAAATCGGGATAGACCGATCGCATCGCGAGGGAGACGTAGGTCGCGCAGCGTTTCCCGGTATTCGGGAGAGCGGCCCGCGCTTGGCGGCGGATCGTCGAGTAGTTTTCGCGGTCGTTGTAGTGATTGAAGAGCTTTGCGCCGTCGCCACAGCTGGCCGGAAGAGACGCCGGAACCGCCTTCGGCGTGACCCCGCCGCAGCCGGCATCGCCGCCCGCGCCGGCATCCCCTACCCCGGCATCGCCACCGGTACCGCCGCCGCCGCCACCGCCCGGGGGCGTGCCCGGGTCGCTCGGGCTCCCAGTCGGGGGGGCCGTCGGCACTTCTTGACCGTTCGCGCCGAGGCCGATCGCGAGGAGCGACTCGACAACTTTCTTCGCCAATTCAATCGGGAAGCGCGTCCCTTCGCACTTCGCTCCGCCGCCGTTCGCCTTGCACTCGTCGACGACCGTTTTGTCGAAGGGGCCGTAGACGAACTTGCCGTCGCTGCAGAGGCCGGTCTCCGGCGAGACGGTCGTCCCCGTCGGACACTCGGACGCGGGATCGTCCCCTTGAATCGTCGGATCGTCGACCGCCTTCGGGTTTGAATTTCGCGCATCTTCCGCGACGTCGACCGGCCAGTTGGCCTGATCGCACACGGCGCCGTTGCCTGCCTTTTTGCACTCGTCGACCATGCCGTCCGGGAACGGGCCGACCGCTTTTTTGTCGGGCGTGAGGCAGAAACCGGTCTTCGAATCAAACACGGTATCCGGCGGACACACAACGTCGGTCGCGCCGGCGGTGTAGGGGGCTTCCGGCTCCGCCGACATGTTGTTGAGGTCGTTCGTCGAGTCGTTCGGCGTCGTGTCGCCGTTCTTCGTCGGCGAGTACTCATCCCCCACCACAAGACGGTCGTCCGAAGCGCAGGCGACGATCGACGCAAGAAACGCGAAGCCGGCGATGCTGGTGAAGGCGAGGAGCTTGGGGCGAGACATACCTTCCGGTAAGCAAGGGGAGGGCCAGCTATCGGCGGCCTGACCTGGGTCGCAAACCCTTGAACTTCCTTGCTCCTTACCCCGGGACCGGGCCATGGAAGGACCAGCGGGTGGCGCACGGATGATCCATGGGGCGGTCTTTGGGGCGTCTCGATCTTCTCCGGACCGACCAGATCCACCTGATCGACCAGATCCACCTGATAGCTAGATTTAGAGAAATAAGAACAGTCACTTGGACTCGTTCGAGGAACGCCGACTGAGCCCATTTGCATGCACAACGCATCGAGATTCGGCCCTCCGACCGCCCAATCGCACCTCGCGCCCTCGAAAGTCCCTCTTCATCCCCCCATTCCCCCTCTCTTTCGCGCCATCCCCCCCTCTCGGCCCCCCAAATCCCAAACTCAAGACGCGCGAAAACAGACCCCCTTTCGAGAGCCCGTCCCTCAACGATTCAATTCCGTG
>JAAFHJ010000502.1 GCA_013298325.1 Myxococcales bacterium
CGACGAACGATCGCCTTGGTAAATGGAAAGGGGACGGTACCGGCCGACAAAGACCTCCTCCCCGGCTTCCCAATCGCCGTCGGATCCTCGCTAGAGGGGAGCCCCAAAATCGTCGATATCGACGGCGATGGCAGCAAAGAGATTATCGTCATTTCGACCGACGGAAATCTTCACGCCTACGAGACCCGCAACGGAAATCCGACCGAGAAACCGGGTTTTCCCTACCGCCTCAACCTTGCCGACGGCCTCGACCCCAAGGGTCCGGCTTCGGTCCCGAGCTACGCCACAAGCCGCGGCTACGTGACGGGGGGCGTCGCCAAGGACCTGTTCCGCGAGACCGCGATCAACGCGCCAGCCCTCGGCGACCTCGACGGCGACGGAAAGAAAGAAATCGTCGTCACCGCATGGAACGGCACGATTTACGTTGTGAATTCGAACGGTACGGCGCTCCCCGGGTTCCCCAAACGGCTCCCCGAAGTCCCCTCCTGCCCCCTCGACCGCCCGGTTCCAAAAGATGCACTCTGCATGGATGCAACCCGCAACCTGCTCCGCGGCACGAACGCCTCGCCGGCCCTTGTCGATCTCGACAAAGACGGAAAGCTCGACATCATCTTCGGCGCGTTTGACGGGAAAATGCATGCACTTCGAAGCGACGGCAATGAGCTCGTCGGCTTCCCCGTCTCGGTCCAAAACCCGGAAGCGGCTGGGCAGGCGCGGATCATGACGACAGCGGCGGTCGGCGATTTGAACGGCGATGGCGTCCTCGACCTCGTCACCGGGAGCAACCAAGTCTTCGGAAGCTCAGGGAGCCAGGGGGAAGTTACCGCCATTGATGGCCGTGGAATGAACGCTCCGAACGGCCCGTTCCTACCGAACTGGCCGGTTCGTATCGGCGCCATCAAGCTCTTTCCGGTCGTCGGCGAGGGCATCGCAGCAGCCCCCGCGCTCGGCGATCTGGATGGTGACGGCAAGCTCGAAGTCGTGCTCCAGGGGAACGGGAACGGCCCCATCGTGCTCCGCGGTGACCCGGGAACTGTCGTTAATAACAAACGAACGGGGACCTATCTTCCGGGCCAATTCTTGAGCATCTTTGGGAGCCTTACAAAGGCGAATGAAGACACCTTTCTTCCGCTGCTCTCCCAGCCTTCGCTCGGCGACCTCGACCAGGACGGTCACCCCGACGTGATCGCGAGCGGTGCCTCCCTCCAACTTGCCCTCGCCCTTCGGTCGAGCGGCGGCGTGCAAGGGGGGCAGTTTCTCCTCGCCGCGTGGAACGGGCAGACCGGATTCATGGTCCCTGGGTCGCCGACGGTCCTTGGAGACTACACGTTCTTTGTGAACCACGCCGTCGGAGACATTTCCGGGGATGGCTACCCTGAAATCGTAACAGGTACTGGTGGTTACCTGCTCCACGCAACCGACGCATGCGGACGGGCGCCTGAGGGATGGCCGAAGTTCACCGGCGGCTGGGTGACCGGAACCGCGGCGCTTGGGGACGCCAACGGGGACGGCCTCCGCGACGTCGTCGTGGGCACCCGCGAAGGGCTCCTCTTCGCGTGGAAGACCGGTGGCAAATCGGGGGCGCCCCTTGAGTGGGACTCGTTCCACCACGACGAGCGGAACACCGGGAACACGGCAACACCGGTCGGAGAGACGATCACGAGCCGCCCGGCGGTCCCGCTGATTTGCCCAAGCGACGCGCCGCCTGTGGAAGCCCCCGCTTCCGCGGACACTGGGTGTTCCTGTGAATTCGAGCCTGTAGCAGGAGGCGCCCCGGCGTTTTCTGCACTCTGCACGCTTCTTGCCGCCGCCGCGGCCCGTCGTCGAGGGCGCCGCAACGGGCCCCTCCCCAGTGCTTCGACGGAACCGCAGCGGTAAACGCCGATTCTGCTTGCCGGCGCGGAAAGAACCGATCTATACGCGTGCCTGCATCGCCGAAGTAGCTCAGTCGGTTTAGAGCGGGCGTTTCATACGCGCTAGGTCGGGGGTTCGACTCCCTCCTTCGGCACCCAAGAAAGCAACGATGCGAAGCCTGGATCCTCACGGATACCAGGCTTTTTGCTGTGGTTCATCGAGCACAGGCCGAGCAGTACCCTACTTGATCAGCGGGTTGTCGACGCGGAACGGCGCGCGAATTCGGACGGAATCTCGTCCCAGCACCGCCGGAGGTGGCTCGACGGGGGAAGCACGGCGAAGCGCCGCGGCGACGTTCTTGTCGAAGGCGTCGATGCCCGAGCGACGCACCGGTGGCCAGGCGACGGTGATAGTTCCGTCGCGATGAACAACAAACTCAAAAATAACGGTGCCTTGACGCAGCTCAAGGAGGTCTTCCTTCGGAAACGCATCCTTCCAGAGCGGATCGATCTTTCCGTGGAGGCGCCGATACCAGCCGACGATGCGACTATCGCGGCTGTTCCAGTCGAGAACGTCGCCAAAGCCATCGCCAGCCGGCCCCGCTTTCGAGCCGTCACCGCTCGCACCGTTGGCCCCAAGATCGCCAGCGCCAACCTCGCCACCACGGCCGGAGCCGTCCTGACGGGATCCGAAGGTTGAGGACTGGACGAGGCTCTTCATGAGCTTCTCGGCCTCCTGAGAGGAATCGACATTATCCGAGGTTTTTCCAGGATTTGCAGCAGGCACCGCCGCGTAACCTTCGGCCACGTCAGGCCGCGCGTTCTCCGGATTCGCCGATGCGCGATGGTCAGCACCAGCCGCCCCAAGCGCGATTCCCAACCCCGGAGCCGCCCCGTCACTCCCACGGCGAATCGCCGACGATGGCGTGGCGTCGTCGAGGAGGTGGCCAGCGTTCGGTGCGCGAACGCCATCGTCGGCGGCAGGCTCAAGCGCGGCGGCCGGGGCGTCCGAACCGGCCCCGAGCGCCCCCCCGGTCGCTTCGGCGCTACGTGCATCATGCAGCGACCCACGGCGTGGGTCGCGCGCCACCTCCCGGCGCTCAGAGACGCGCCCGGTTCCAACCGCCACAAACGTCGCATCGAGCGGATGCGGCGTTGCACGGCGATCTTCCCACGAGGCGCGCGTTTCCCCCGATTTCAAACGCTGATGCTGGTCCCGATCGAGACGATTCGTTGGGTCGGGTACAAACGTCTTTGTCTCCGCCCGGTCTGCCAAGTGAATCGCCTTTTCTCCGCTCTGGTCCCCGGCCCGTCCGCGGCGCGCACCATCGACAAACGCTTCGGAAGCCCCGCCGTTCGGTCGTGGCGTCTCCCCTTCCCGGTTCTTTTCCTGGCTCGGACGAACGTCGCCGACCCCGCCGGCGGCCGCGGATGGATCTTCGGCAGCGCTGACGACGAGTTCGATCGCAGTCGGCTCGTCCGTCGGTCGCGGAGGAATATGCCGTTGAAGAGCGACGAGGATGCCGGCGTGTACGCCCAAAGATCCCAGGAGGAGTGCGCCCCGGAAGAAGCCCGACGTTCGAACGAAAGAGGCTCGGCGCTTCCTTCCGAGGCCGCTGGCCGCGAGCAGTTCGTCGTCAGAACTGTCGTCGACGGTCGCCATTCGTCCAGGATAGCCGCGTTAGCCGCCGGCGAAGGCAGAATCGCCCAGAAGAGTGCGCGCGTTTTTCGTCGTCTGCACAGCGAGCTCGGCCTCCGAGATTCCTCGGAGTTCTGCGACCTTCCGTGCGGTATGGACCACCATCGCCGGTTCGCAGGGCTTCCCCCGGTACGGCATCGGCGCGAGGTAGGGGGCATCGGTTTCGACGAGGATCCGATCGGCGGGCGCCCAGGTGGCGACGTCCTGGATGTCGAGGCTCTTCTTGAAGGTCACAATGCCCGAAAACGACAAATAGAATCCGAGATCCAGTGCGCGCGTCGCAAAGCTGCGATCTTCGCTGAAACAGTGAATGATCCCCCCAACGTCCCGCGCCCCCTCCTCCTCAAGGATCGCTAGCGTATCTTCCCGAGCCTCGCGCGTGTGGACGACAATGGGCTTCCGCACGACGCGTGCAAGCTGCACCAAACGACGAAACGTCTCGTGTTGCTGGGCACGCGGCGA
>JAAFHJ010000503.1 GCA_013298325.1 Myxococcales bacterium
GCGATGTTTGCCGCCACGATGGCCTACGCGATGGGCGTGAAGGTTGAGAACATCCGCCAGGGACTTCGCACCTTTGATACGAGCTATTTCCAGGTCCCCGGTCGCACGAACGTGTGGGACAAACTCCCTTTCAAAGTCATCCTCGACTACGGACACAACCCGGCCGCGATCCAGGCGATGGTCGATCTCGCCAAGCGCCTTGACGTGACCGGCGAGCGCATCTGTGTGCTCGCCGCGCCGGGGGACCGTCGCGACGAGGACTTCCGCGCCATCGCGAAAATTGCAGCGACGGGCTTCGATCGCTTCATCATTAAGCGGGACGACGACCCGCGCGGACGTGGTGCAGAGGAGGTCCCTCGTGTCCTCGAAGCGGGGCTCCTTGAGGCAGGAATTGCCCCCGAGCGCATTACGATCATTATCGACGAGCAGAAGGCGATCGACCACGCACTTCAATCGGCAAAGAAGGGGGACCTCCTCGTCGTCTTTGCCGACAAAGTCACACGGAGCTGGAAGCAGATCATCTACTTCGGTGGTGGTGGAACAAATGCCGAAAAACCGGCCGCCCCGAGCACCGGCGAGCTTCCGCCGCTCCACGCTGAGGAGGGGGACTCCCAGGAGCTGGACGGCGCGACCGTGATTCAGGACGAGCGTGGGGTGCGGCTCGCCCGCGAGCAAAACGACTGAAAATGCGACCTCTTGCAGGCATTGCGGCCCTCGCTCTCTTTGGAGTCACGAGGGCCGCCTTCGCCGGCGACGGACGTGTCCCGGCGACCGACTACGTCGACCTCGCCTTCGCCCCGGGCGCCGAGCTGCCGTGCACGAGTCGCGCGGAATTCCTCGACGAGCTCGCCGTCATGCTCGCCTCCTCGCCCGTTCCGCCAGCCACGAAGCGACCGGTGGTGGAGGTTTCGATCGCGCGTGGGCTCCGTGGCTTCGAGACGACGGTCGTCCTCGCCGGGGTGGGCGGCGGTGCACGTAACTTTCCCGAGCAGAGCTGCAGTTCTGCGAAGAAAGTCGCGCTGTTGGCCGTCGCGCTCTTCGTCGATCCCGACTATGGAAGTCCGCGTGTCTCGACCGTCGTCGCGACGCCGGTCGTGGCGTGTCCGCCCCCGCCGGTCTGCGCGTCGACCGTCTGCCCGCCGACGGCAGCGCCTCCGCCCGCGGTCTGTCCGTCACAATCGGCGCCCGCGCCTGCACCTGTGCTCCCATCTCCGCAGCGACCGATCCGCCTCGCGATCGGCGCCGAATACCGTCGTGGCCTGACGCCGACGGCGGCCGTCGCTGTCGTCCTGACCGCCGAGGTTCCGCTCGCCCTATCCTCCGAGCTCCACCCGACCGGGCTCCACCCGAGCGTTTCGATCGGGGCGGCGACCGCGCCGGCCACCCTTGTTCGCGACTCCTTTCTCTTTGGGTATTCATCCCTTACGGCGGCATTTTGCCTCGATCGCCCCTTCGGTGGCCACCTCCAGCTGGGCGCCTGCGGTGGCTTTGAGGCGGGGCTCTCCCGGGCAATTGTTCGCGCGCCAAATCCGATCGCGCCTGGCGACTACCCCTTCCTCGGCGCGCTCGTCCGCGCCCAGGCGACCTACACCTTTGCGAGCAGCGCTCGACCTTCGGCGCCGGCCCCGTTCGTCCGGCTCGCCCTCGATGGTGGTGCGCTCGTCGTACGACCGCGCTATCAGGTCACAAATGGTGAGCAAATTTATAGTGTTCCGGTCCTTGGTGGCGCGCTGAGCGGCTTCGTTGGCGTCGCCCTCTAGAAAACGTCGTCGCCGGAAAAGAAATTCCGAAGCGCCGCCGCCGCCGCCGCATTCACCTTCCGAACGCTTTCCTCGGAGGACTTATGTACCGCGCTTCATTCGTTGCGATTTCGACGATTCTGCTCGCCTTTGGCGCATCGGTAGGCTGCACTTCACCGGTAGAAGACGCCAACGCTTCCACGCAGGATCGCTCGCCGGTGCCGACCCTTTCCCCTCCGAGCGGTCGCGACTTCTCGATCGTCGCCGGTGGCGATTCGACGTGCGTCCTCCGCGGCGGAAGCGTCACCTGTTGGGGGCCTCTCACGACGGGGCCCAAACAGAGCATCACTCTCGTGCCGACCAAGATCGTGCTCCCCGAGAGCGCCATTCAAATCGCCGTCGCCGCCGATCACGCGTGCGCACTCACGCGCGGAGGGGGTGTATTCTGTTGGGGCGAGTACCTGCCGGGACAATTCTCGGAGAGGGCCACTGAAATTGCATTTTCTGCGCGGAGCCGCGCCATTTCCGTCGGCGACGGTACGACCTGTGCCCTTGACGAGGTCGGCGCCGTTCGCTGCGTCGGGCGGAACGAATTCGGCCAGGCGCGGGCCGGGGACTATTTCCGAAATCGGACGACCATCGGCGATCTCTGTAAGGATGTTGCTGCAGTACAGCCGGTACCCCTTGGGAAGCCGGCGAAGAGCGTTGTTACCGCCGGTGGGCACGCCTGTGCGCTCCTTAACGACGGAACGACGACCTGCTGGGGGGACAACCGCGAAGGGCAAGCGCCGCAATCGGATTTTGCCCCGGAATCGGCCGGCAAAGCTCTTGCGATCTTTGCGGCAGGAAATACGACCTGTAACCTCTATCCGTGGGAGCTAACCGGAGGTTCAGGTATCGTTTGTCGAGGCGCAAAAAATGCCGAGTGGTACCGGAACGGGACCGAGGCCTACACGATTGGAAAGTGTACATGGCCATTTGCACATGAGATTGCCGTCGGCCCGAATCACATCTGCACATTTGACCGAGGAAAAATCGAATGTTCGGGCGCGAATACCTTCGGCGAAGCGCCGGGATATGCGTCCACGGCAGGGAGTCTTGATGTCTTGCAAATGGCCGTCGGTAACCATCATACCTGTGTGAGTGTGACCTCCTCCGCGACGGAAGAAGCACCGAGCGTCTTCTGTTTTGGCGCCAATGATTCGGGCCAGCTTGGAGCGCCAGGCCCCGCGCGCCCCTTCCCCGAGAGGGGCGGCGTTGGCGGGGAGGGCGGGGCGGCGGTAGTTTTGCCGTGAGCGGCACCGGTGGGCCTCCGCAAGCGCTTGTGGTTCCGTCGCTTTCCGGCGAGAGTGCGCGCGTGCGAAGGGGACTCGTCGGGGCGTTTTTGGTCGGAGTTGCGTTTGCCACCGGCTGCGTGAACACCGTCGACCTCATCGGGGCCCCCGACGCCGGTGCCGAGGACGATGGGGGTGCTGGGGCCAAAGCGGACGCGAGCGATCCGAAGCTCGTCGACGCCGGGGCCGATTCGGCGAAATGAGCCAAGTTTCTGAGTGGTTTCAGGAACATGGGCCCCGCGTCTGGCGCACACTAGCCCGCTTCGGCGTCCCCGCGAGCGACCTGGAAGATGCGCTCCAGGAGACCTTCGTCGTCGCCCACCGTCGAAGCGTCGACTACGACCCGACCCGGGCGGCACCGACGACGTGGCTCCTCGGAATCGCCTACCGGGTCGCTGCCGATTTTCGCAGAAAAGCCAAACGTTACGCAGATCCTCACCAGGACGACGACCGCATAGATCCTGCAGCCGGCCCCGAGGGGGAGCTCGTCCAGAAGCAGCAGGCGACGCTCCTCGCCGAGGCCCTCGAAGCGCTCGGCGAGGAGAAGCGTGCCGCATTTGTGCTCTACGAAATTGAGGAACTGGAGTGTCCAGAAATTGCCCAAATCTTGTCTGTGCCGCTAGGAACTGTCCATTCACGTCTTCATCAGGCACGGGCCGATCTTGAGAAGTTTCTCCGTCGCGCCGACGCCCTCGATGACGCTAAAGTGAGGCGGCGATGAGTGGCCCTGCTCCCGATGCTCCGCCGCCGCGGTTACGCCAGGGGCCGGCATCGCCGCTTCGCGATCTCCTCGACGCGAACGCGCCGCCGCCGCTCCCCGAGGCGGTCTCTGCCCGCATCCATGTTGCGCTCGACGCGTTGCCACCGCCGGTCGCTTCGGGGGCAGCGGGTGCCGGCTCGACCGGTCTTCTCGCGAAGGTCGGGATGGGGGTCGCGGC
>JAAFHJ010000504.1 GCA_013298325.1 Myxococcales bacterium
GAACGAAGCGTATCGGTTGATTCTCCATCTCTCCAACTTGGAATTGAAAGCCCCGCCGCCGAAAGAGGCAGCGCCGAAGGCAGGTGACGCATGAGCGCCGACGCACGCATTTCCAGCGAAAAGCTCGTCCCCTACGCGGGCGGCAAGCGGGGCCCGATCGGAACGCTCGCCGACGCCCTCCTCCACGAACGACTCCTCGGCTACCGGCGCGACGTCGCCAAGAAATACCGGGTCCTCGACCACAGCCTCATTGAGCGCGCCCTCCCGACCGGTGATTTGCTCATCTCGGCGAAGTTCGACGGCGAACTCTGGTTCCTCCACAAATCGGCGGGGCGCACGCTGCTGATCGCCTACAACGGGCGCGTCCTTGACGGCACGCCGCTCGTGGAGACGCTTGCGAAGCAGCTTGCCGGCGTCACCGAGGCACTCGTCGTCGGCGAACTGATCGCCCGCCCGACCGACGGTCGACCGCGCGTGCAGCACGTTGCGTCGGCGCTCAATGCGGAGAACCTCGAGGGGACCCTCGCGTTCCATCCCTTCGATCTTGTTTCCGAAAACGGCGACGATTGCCAGAAGCGTCCCTACGCCGAGCGTTTTGCGCGGCTCAAGGCGATCTTTGGCGAAGACGAACGCACCGGCGTCGTGACGACGATCCCTGGCGATCAGGCCGCGGTCCTGTCCTATTGGCGCGAATGGGTTCAAACCGGGCGCTTTGAGGGGCTTGTCGTTCGGAGTGAGCACGGTCTCACCTACAAGATTAAGCCGTACTTCACGATTGATGCAGTCGTCGTCGCCTACGGCATGCGTATTCAACAGGGGACGCCTCAAATCCGGGAACTCAACCTGGCGTTGATCCGGGACGACGGCCATCTCCAGCTCATCGGACCGGTGGGGGGCGGCTTCACCGAGGAGTCGCGCGCCGAATGGTACACGAAGCTCTCCGCCCTCGAAGCACCGAGCAGCTTCCGAATGGCGAACCGAGACGGCACGCTGTGCAAGTTCCTTCGCCCCGAAATTATTGTTGAAGTGAAGGTCACCGACCTGGTGGAGACCGACTCCAATGACGTGTCGGTCCACCGGATGGCGCTGACCTACGACGCCACAAAGGGCTACAGCGCCCTGAGCGACGGGAAGGTCCCCGCGCTCCTCTTTCCGGTGTTTCAACGGGAACGGACCGACAAGACCTTCGACGTTGCAAGCGTCGGAATGACGCAATTGACCAGCCGTCTGGCGTCCTCGAATGAGCCGTCGGAAGCCCCGCCCCAATTGGCCGATTCCGAAATTGTTCTTCGACGCGTCTGGACGAAAGGTCCGACGGCGGTTCGGAAGGTCGCGCTGGTCGAAACCCACAAAGAAGCGCGCCACGGCTACGCCCCATTCGCTGTGTTCGGAACCGATTTTTCCGGTGGTCGTGCGGAGCCGCTGAAGACGACGCTCCGAACGGCCTCCACGCGCGAGAAGGCAGAAGCCCACCTCGCCGTATGGATTGAGGAGAACATCAAAAAGGGATGGCTTGAGGTGGGCGGCGACGCTCCGCCGCCTGCCGCCGAACCGCCGAAAAAGTCCGCGAAGAAGGCCGCAAAGGCAGAGCCCACGGAAGCGGCGGGCGCGACGGAGCCGGCCACCGATGGGGCGGAAGTCGCGGAAGTTGCGCCGAAAAAATCGGCCCGCAAGACCGCGAAGAAGGCCACCGAAGCGTGAGCTCGATCGTGAAGGACGTCACCGTCCCGGCCGCTCCCGACGCCGTCTTTGACGCCTTCACGAGCTCCGCCGGGCTGATGTCGTTCTTCGCCCCGTTCGCCATCGTCGAGCCGGTCGTCGGGGGGCGCTACCATCTCGACTTCACAGTGACAGGGGCCGACGATGGCGAGGAACCGGACGACGACACCGTATGCAGAATACAGGCGTTGGAGCCCGGTCGCCTCGTCGTCAGTTTCGCGAATCCGCCGCTCGGTCCGCGGCCGATCCCGCATAAAACGCTGACGGTCATCGTCTCCCCCGACCGTGATCATGGCGTCGACGGCGCGCGGGTTCGCATCGAGCACGGCCCCTTTAGCGACGCGGAAGCGCTGCTTGAGCGCTGGTGGGTCCGCGCCTGGGCGACGATTCTGGCGCGCCTCGTAAAACGCTGGAAGAGCGGGCCGATCGCCTGGGCGTGACGGTGCTAGGCAACATGGCGACAGTCACCGATAGTCGTGCAATGCGCCCCACGTTGCTTCTCTGTTCGCTTGCCGCCCTTGGTGGATGCCGAACCGCCGCCACCGTCCCTGGCGTTCCCGCAGGGAACGACAGCGGGATTTACGTGCAAGACGCAGGCACTTCCGACGCCGGTCTTTCTGTGCAAGATGCATCTATCGCCGCCGACGCGAACAGTGCCCCATCGCGCGTACGTGCCTATCCGCGACGCGGAAACGCGAACGACGACCCGCTCCCGCCGAGCGGCCCCGGCCTGCTCCTTGACAGCGGCGGCGGCGCTGGAGTGTTCGGGTGGATGCATCGAGCGGCCGTCGGCGGAACCGCCGGGCGGGGCGACGTCGTCATCCTCTCGCCAGAGGGCGGCGACGACGCAGGCAGCTTCGTCGGCCAGGCCCCCTTCGGAAGCGTTCAGGCGATCGCGATCCCCGACGGCGCCACCGACGCCGAGTACCGGGAGGCGGCCGCGATCGTGGAAAAGGCGGAAATCGTTTGGTTTGTAGGCGGCGATCAGGCGCGGTATGTCCGTTGGAAGGGCTCGCCGCTCCTCGATGCCGTCCAGCACGTCTACGATCGCGGCGGTGTCGTCGGCGGGACGAGCGCCGGCATGATCATCCTCGGCGGAGCGGTGAACGACGCGCTCAACAGCATCTCGGAGGCAATCACGACGAGCGTCTGCCTCGCAAACCCCTACGACGCGAAGCTGCACTTCACACAGAATCTCTTCCGGTTTCCGCCGCTCGCTGGCGCGATCACCGACCCCCATTTCGTCGCACGTGACCGCATGGGTCGCCTGACGACGTTTATGGCGCGCCAGGTTTCCGACGGAATAGCACCATCCTTTCGAGGGGTTGCGGTGGATGACGGCGCCGCACTTGCGATCGACAAGGACGGTGTCGGCACGCGGATCGCCGCCGGGGCGGGCCCGTCGGTCTACGTGGTTGACGGGGCCGCACCGACGGAGGTGACCGCCGGCAAGCCTCTCCGTTACGGCGCTCTATCGGTGTTTCGCTTGACCGAGGCGACTCATCAATTCCGTTTTACGCAGAATTGCGGAACCGCGCTTCAGTACACGTTGGACGTCGACGGCGAGAAGGCGCCCCCCTACTCCACCGACCCGTACACGAGCGGAACCGCGGGAACGACCTGCCCCTAGAGGGCGTTCACGGCGTCGTGAAGTAGGCGCAGGTGCCGTTCGAGAAGAGCTCGTCATAGGTATTCACGCAATGGGCGGCGAGCATGTCGGCATCGACGCCGCAGAGGTTCGAGGCGCACTGCGTATCGAAGAGACAGGCGGCGCCGACGGCGAGAAGATTCTCGCAGACGCCGTTCCCGTCGGTGTCCGAGCAGTACCGGCCGGTCTCCGCGTTGCCATGGTAGGAGCAGCTGTTGGAGCGGAGACGACTGGCGGAAAACGTGCAAGATGCACCGAGAGCGTCGATGGCAGCGCAGGTGCCGGCACCGGCCACGATGTTCTTGCAGGCAGCGCCTGGTGCGCACTCGACGTTCGCGCGGCAGGCGGCACCGATCGCCTGGGTGCCGGTGACGACGTCCTTGCATGCGCTGACGACCGTTGCGTGCTGGGCCGCCGTCCGCGACGGCATCGGCACCGCATTGATGGCATTGATGCAGGCAGTCCCTTTCGCAGAATCGTAAGAGAGCCTTCCGCCGGCGGTTACTCCTGCGACGGTAAGGTCCTCAAACAAATTCGCGAATCCGGATTGATAAATGCCGGTACATTTCGCCGGCCGCCAGAGCCCCGGGTTCCCGCAAGCGGTCTTCAGGACGCCGCAGAAGGCGTTCGCCTGATCGGT
>JAAFHJ010000516.1 GCA_013298325.1 Myxococcales bacterium
CCGCCGGCGTCGCAACGCCTCGAACTGACCTCTAAAATCGAGCAAAAAGAAGCCTGCGCGACCGCGCAGGCTTCTTTTTTGCCGTCAGCCCGGCTCGATGAGCGCGAGCAGCGCCCGAACCGCCGGGGTAAGGGCCTCCGGCGCCGGTCGGAGCGCCACTTCGTCGCCGAGCGCTTTCGCGTAGAGCGCCTCGTAAACGCGCCGGACGGTGCCGTCGGGCTGCCGGTCGCGGTCGAAGCCAGGGACGACGCCGACCGCCCGAAAGCCGCGTCGTTCGGCGAAAATTTGCTGGTGGCGCGAGGCGAGCGTCACCCAGCTGAGGAGCAGCTCGGCGCCACAAAGCCGCCCGATCGCTTCAAACATCGGAAAGCCGAGCGCCCCGAGGAGCCCCGTCCGTGCCGCGGGGGCGAGGAGCCCCAACCGGGCGTGGAGCGTGCGCGCCGCCGGCTGCCGCTCGAAGGAGAGAAAACCAACAAACTCGCCGTCCCGCTCGATGCGAAGCGCAAGAAGATCGGTCTCTTGGGTGGAGCTCGTCGCCGCGCGGGCGAGGAAGTCGCGGTCGCAAAAGACCGACTCAGAGCCGACGGTCGCCGTCGGGTACCAGGCGGCGATCGCGTCCGGGAGTGCTGCGAGCTCGGCGTCGGAAAAGCGCCGAAAGATCACCGTCGGCGGAAGGAGACCGGTCGCAGCTATTTCGGCGTCGGTCGGCCACGTCATCGTTTCCAGCGCCGCGTCCATCGCCGTTCCCGTCAACGCGCCGCGCGCAAAATGGCGATGGTCGCCCCGACGATGATCGTCGCGAAGGTGAGCCCAAGCACGATGCCGATCAGGAAATAGGTGCGCGGTCGTCGTGGGGCGTCGTCCTCGGCGGTCCGTGTTGGAGCGAGGTTGAGTGGCGCGCCGGCGTGGCGCGGCGTCGGCAGCGAGCCGGCGGCGTCAAATTCGTAGTGACTTCGAACCGGTGCACGGTGCGGCGGGAGGGCGACATCCACAGGCGGCTTCCAGTCGCTTGCGTCCGCCCGCCGAGCCGCCGGATCGGACAACTCCACGGCGGGCCGCGGTGGGGGGGCGGGGACTGGCACGTCGGCGACCGGCGCGGCGACCGCCACGTCGCTCGCCAGGTTGGCCGGGATTCCGGCGCTGAATTTGGGCGCATCGGGGAGGGCGAGCAGCGCGAGCGGTGCCACCGGGGCACCCTCCAGCGGTCCCGGAGGGGCCGAGGGGGAGCCGACCGTGGAAATCGCAGTGATTCCATCGATGTCCGAGTCGTTCGCGGGGCGGAACGGCAGGCGGACACCGACCGCGCGGCCGGCGATCCGCGTCTCCCGCTGCATCTCTTCCGCGCTCGCAAAACGCTCGCTCGGAGCAAACGAAAGGGCGCGGTCGAGGAGCTCTTCGACGGCGATCGGAAGCGGAAAACCGAAGGTCCGCAGCGGCGGGAACGGCCGACTCGCCCCCTGGAGCAGGTCCAGCGTCGTCCCCGTTCGGAGCGGCCGTCCGGCGAGCGACGTCGCGATCGTCAGCGAAAGACCAAACAAATCAGCCGCATTCGTGACGCGGATCCCAAGCGCCTGTTCCGGCGCCATATAGGAGGGGGTCCCCAGCGGGACGCCGAGCGTAGAAATCGGCGCTTCGTCATGGCCGCGCGCTTCGAAGAGCTTCGCGAGCCCGAAGTCGAGCAGGTGGACGAGACCGCCGGGCCCGAGCATGATGTTTGAGGGCTTGATGTCGCGGTGGGCAATCCCCTTCTGGTGGGCCAGAATCAGGATTTCAAGGACGTCGTCGAGGATGCGAAGTCCGTCGGCCAAGAGGAGCGGTCCGCGATTGATGCGGTCGCGGAGGGTCTCGCCGGCGACGAGTGCAAAGGCCGCGAAAGGCCTGCCATCGCTCGTAAACCCGTGACCGTAACATTCCGGAATTCCCGGGTGGCGAAGCGCATCAACGACGGCCACTTCTTGCGCGAACCGGTCCATCATTTCGCGATCGAGTGCAAACTCGGGACGCAGAACTTTTACGGCGAGCGGCACCCCGCCGACAACGCTCCGGAACACATCGGCGGCCCCACCGGCCCCGATCCGTTCCGAAAGGACGGCGATGCCGAGGGGCGTCTCGGCGGTGGGCGGTGTGGCCGGTCGGGAGGTCATCGGGGCGGCCCGGCAGCGTATTTCAAGAATGGTCGCTTTTGCGCCTCTAAATGCGTTCGTCTCCGCCCGGCGAGACGTCGGATCGGAGAACGCGTCCGTCCGCGAAGCGGGAGACGGCGCGGAGTTCGTAACAAACGCGTCCGTCCGCGAAGCGGGAGACGGCGCGGAGTCCGTAACAAACGCGTCTCACGACGCACGATGTCGGCGTTCGCAACCGCGAGCGAGTCGCAGGAAGGTTCGAACATGCTCGAAAACGCGTCGCGCCTGCTGCGCGCGGGGGACACGCGCTGCGGCAACCGGTAGCTTCGCGACCGATGGCAATCCGGCGATTTTCGAAACAGGGTGGCACCCTCCTCCTCCTCGCCGGCTGCGGCGCGCCCGGTGCGCCTCACAGCCAGGAGCCCCAACGAGCCCCGCTGCCGACGGCCCCCTCCGTGGCATCCGTGGCTGCGCCGGTGCCGCTCTCTTACCTGCCGCTCTTCACGTCCCTCGTCGCGACCATCGACGCCCATCACCAGTTCGCCGAGGGGCGGCGCCCGTTTTGGGAGGCGCAAAAGCCTGTTCTCCAAAAAGAATTTGTCGCTGCGGTGACGCGCGAGGATGCGATCATCGCCCTTCAGCACCTCCAGAATGCCCTCGGCGACCGCCACTGCCGCCTTTCGTCCCCCAACGATTTGCGCCCGAAGCGCTTTTCGATCGGCCTCGACCTCGTCGCCGTCGCCGGCGCACCCGCTTCCGACGTGCGTGCCTACGTCGCCGCGATCGAAGACCGTTCGCTCAAGACGCGTATTTCCGTGGGGGACGAAGTTGTTGCGATTGAAGGGGCGTCGATCGCCGCTTTTCTTGCCCAACATCCGTTCGCGAGCAATGCCCTGAATCCGGATGCCTCGCGTAACGAAGCGCTCCGGGAGGCGACCCACCAGACGGCGCCGTGGACACGTACCAAAGAGGGGGACACCCGCACGCTGCGCATTCTCCATGCGGGAGTCTCCGGTGAACACACGCTCCGCTTCCAGCGCCCGCAGACCTTTGAAACGCCGGGGGAGACCGTCGGTGTCGACGACGAACCGCCGATGGCAACGATCTCCTGCGATCAAGAAAAGCGTAGTCCATACAGCGGATATGCCGTTGCGACCGTCGGCGCGAACCTCTGCGTCTACCGCCCCGTTGCGCGTGGCTCGAAGAGACCTGTCATCGTTCGGTTTCTATCCTTCATGTACGATATCAATCACGGAGATACCGACGCCGTCCTCCGCACGATCAAGGTCGATCACGATCTCCTCGCCGCCGCCCTCAAAGGTGATGACCGCGTGATTGTCGACCTGCATGAGAATCACGGCGGCTACAATCCGTTCCTTTTCTTAAGCTGGTTTGCCAAGAAGCCGTGGGGGCACGAACGCGTTTCCGTGCACGTCTCGAAGGCCTTCTCCGAGGACGAAACTCGCACCTTTCTTTGGGGGAACCAGCGGCTCGTCGACCGGTATCAGAAGGCGGCCGCGGCGAACCAAGAGACGCTCGAGTACCCGTTTCTCTGCGCACGGGAGGACGCGCCGGGCCACGAACATGCCTGCGATCACGCGCCGCCTCGCCCGGCAGAGCGGGTGACCGAAGCGCCCGTCGCCGTCATTACCGGCCAGGAGTGTACGTCCAGTTGTGATGCGTTTTCAGCCCTTTGGGGGACCTTCGACGAGGGGCCAATCGTCGGCAAGCAGCCGATGCATGGCTTTACGACGGTCCGCCACACGTTCCCGCTTGTCGGTCCCGACAACCGCGACCTGGGGCGTTTTTCCATCGCGCTCTCGAGCGAG